>DAORHX010000456.1:0-3317 GCA_035438245.1 Rubrivivax sp. | reverse complement strand
TGCCGTTCGGCGCACCGCCGCTCGACTTCGCCGCCCTCTTCGGCCGCAGCGCACCCACCGTGCTCGAGATCGGCTTCGGCATGGGCGACGCCACCGCGCGCATCGCCGCAGCGCAGCCCGGCACCGACTTCATCGGCATCGAGGTGCATGAGCCCGGCGTCGGCGCGCTGCTCAAGCGCATCGGCGAGCTGGGCCTGGACAACCTGCGGCTGGTGCAGCACGACGCGGTCGAGGTGCTGCAGCACATGATCGCGCCCGGCTCGCTGGCCGGCGTGCATGTCTACTTCCCCGACCCGTGGCACAAGAAGCGGCACCACAAGCGGCGGCTGATCCAGCCGCCGTTCGTCGCGCTGCTGGCCTCGCGGCTGGCCGCCGGCGGCTACCTGCATGTCGCGACCGACTGGCAGCCCTATGCCGAACAGATGCTCGAGGTGCTGTCGGCCGAAGCGACCCTGGCCAACACGGCGGCCGGCTACGCGCCGCGGCCTGCGTGGCGGCCGCAGACCAAGTTCGAGGTGCGCGGCCTGAGGCTCGGCCACGGCGTGTGGGACCTGCTGTTCAAGCGCTCCAGTTGACCCAGCCGGTCCACGCGGTCAGCAGCACGACCGCGCCGAAGACGATGCGGTACCAGGCGAACGGCACGAAGTCGTGCGTCGCGATGTAGCGCAGCAGCCAGCGCACGCACAGCCAGGCACTGACGAACGAGAAGGCGAGCCCGACGCCGAACAGCGGCAGGTCGGCCCAGCTGAGCAGCGCGCGTTCCTTCAGCAGGCTGTAGGCGCCGGCGCCGATCAGCGTCGGAATCGCCAGGAAGAAGCTGAAGTCGGTGGCCGCCTTGCGGCTCAGGCCGAGCAGCATGCCGCCGATGATCGTCGCGCCCGAGCGGCTGGTGCCGGGCACCATCGCCAGACACTGCACCAGGCCGACCTTCAGCGCGTCCCACGCCGTCATGTCGTCGACCTGCTGGATGCGCACCGCAGCCGCCGGCCGGCGCTCGGCCCACAGGATGACGAAGCCGCCGACGATGAAGGCGCTGGCCACGACCACCGGCGTGAACAGGTGCGCCTTGATCGCCTTGCCGAACAGCAGTCCGAGCAGCACCGCCGGGAAGAACGCGATCAGCACGTTCAGCGTGAAGCGCCGCGCGCGCGGATCGGAGCCGAGGCCCGCGGCGGTGTCGCGCAGCCGCTGCCAGTACACCAGGATGACGGCGAGGATCGCGCCGGTCTGGATGGCGATGTCGAAGACCTTGATCTTGTCGCCGGTGAACTCCAGCAGCGACGCGGTGAGGATCAGGTGGCCGGTCGACGAGATCGGCAGGAATTCGGTCAGCCCTTCGACCACGCCCATGATCGCGGCCTTGACCAGCAGCAGAGGATCCAACGCGTCGCCCATGCAAAGGCGCGGATGATACGCAGGCGCCGCGGCGCGCTACAGCGGCTCGATCGTGATCTCCAGCCCGGCCGGCGTCAGCTGCAGCCGGCCGGGCCGGTAGCCCGCCCGCTGCAGCGCCTGCACACGCGCCTGCGGCAGGCGGTACAGCACCAGTTCGTCGAGCAGCCGCTCGGCCAGCGCCACGCCCATCTGCTGCAGCGCCTCGGTGCGGCGCGACGACGCCGGCGGCATGTCGGCGAACTGCAGGCTGCGCACGCGCGGCTGCACCAGCCGCACGCTGGCGTCGGACGGCTCGAAGCGCAGGCCGTAGTCGAGCGCCAGCCGCCCTTGCAGGCTGCGGCCGGAGCGGCGCTCGACGCCGCGCAGCGTCAGCTCGGTGTCCAGCCGGTTGCTGGCGGCATCCAGCCGCAGCAGCGGATCCGACAACTCCAGGTCGATCAGTTCGAGCACGCTGAGCTGCATCGGGAAGCGCCGTGCCAGCTGGTCCTGCAGTTCCGCCTCGCTCAGCGTGATGCTGCGCGGCACGATGGCGCAGGCACCCAGCAGCAGCGCGCCGCACGCCGCGAAAGCGCCGCGCCTATTCATGGCGCAGCGCGTCGATCGGCAGCAGCGCGGCCGCGCGCCGCGCCGGATAGAAGCCGAAGAACACCCCGACCGCCGCCGAGAAGCCGACCGCGAGCACGATCGACTGCGGCGACAGCATCACCTGCCAGCCGGCGAAGCTGCCGATCAGCCAGGTGGCGACGATGCCGAGCACGATGCCGATCGCGCCGCCAACCAGGCTCAAGGTCACCGCCTCGATGAGGAACTGGCCGAGGATGTCGCGCGAACGTGCCCCCACCGCCATGCGCAGCCCGATCTCGCGCGTGCGCTCGGTGACGCTGACCAGCATGATGTTCATGATGCCGATGCCGCCGACCACCAGGCTGACGCCGGCCACCGCCGCCAGCAGCAGCGACATGACGCGCGAGGATTCCTCCTGGGCCTGCAGCATCTCGGTCAGGTTGCGCAGCGTGAAGTCGTCGTCGGTGCCGCCTTGCAGCCGGTGGCGCTGGCGCAGCAACTCGCGGATCTTGTCGCCGGCGTCCTGCATGCTCTGGCCTTCGTGCACCTTGACGCTGATCGCGCCGACCCGCTTGATGCGCCCGGCGCTCATGCCCTGGATGCGGTTGCGATAGGTCGACAGCGGCACCAGGATGACATCGTCCTGGTCCTGCCCCATCGAGTTCTGGCCCTTGCGCGACAGCACGCCGATGACCTGCATCGGCACCTTGCGCACGCGCACCACCTGGTCGATCGGGTCGGCGTCGCCGAACAGCTCGCGCGCCACCGTCTGGCCCAGCAGCACCACCTTGCCCGAGCCGGCGAGCTCGGCGTCCTCGAAGTTGCGCCCGGCCTGCAGCGGCCAGTCGCGCACCTCGAGGTAGTCGGCGGTGGTGCCCATCACCGACGTGCTCCAGTTCGCGTTCGCCGCCACCACCTGCGTGCCGGTGCGCAGGCTCGGTGCGGCGGCGTGCACCTCGGGCACGTCGGCGGCGATCGCGCGCGCGTCTTCCTCGGTCAGCGTCTGGCCGGTCTGCGCGCCCATGCGCACGCCGCCGGTGGTCTGCGCGCCGGGCATCACCAGCATGATGTTGGTGCCCAGGCTCTTGATCTGCTCCTCGACGCGCGCGCGCGCGCCGCCGCCGATGGCGATCATCGTGATCACCGCGGCCACGCCGATGATGATGCCGAGCATCGTCAGCATGCTGCGCAGCCAGTTGGTGCCCAGCGCGCGCAGCGCCGACAGCAGCGCGCTCAGCAGGTTCACGGCGCCACCGGCGCCGCCGCGCCCTGCCGCGGCTGCTGCCGCCGGTCCTCGACGAGGCGGCCGTCGCGGAAGGCGATGCGCCGCCGCGCCCACTGCGCGATGTCGGCCTCGT
>DAORHX010000455.1:0-3317 GCA_035438245.1 Rubrivivax sp. | reverse complement strand
TGGTCGGCGACAGCCCGAGCATGCAGCAGGTGCACGCGATGGTGGCGAAAGTGGCGCGCAGCATGGCGCCGGTGCTGGTGCACGGCGAGTCGGGCACCGGCAAGGAACTGGTGGCACGCGCGGTGCACGAGCTGTCGTCGCGCGCCGCGGCGCCGTTCGTGGCGGTGAACTGCGGCGCCATTCCCGAGAACCTGCTCGAGGCCGAGTTCTTCGGCTACCGCAAGGGCGCGTTCACCGGCGCGGCCGAGGACCGCGAGGGCTTCTTCCAGGCGGCGCAGGGCGGCACGCTGTTCCTCGACGAGATCGGCGACCTGCCGCTGGCGATGCAGAGCAAGCTGCTGCGCGTCATCCAGGAGCGTGCGGTGCGGCCGATCGGCGCGGTGAGCGAAGCGCCGGTCAACGTGCGCATCGTCAGCGCCACGCACCGCGACCTCGGCGACGAGGTGCATGCCGGCCGCTTCCGCCAGGACCTGTACTACCGGCTCAACGTCATCGGCATCCACCTGCCGCCGCTGCGCGAGCGCATCGACGACCTGCAGGCGATCTGCGATGCGGTGCTCGAGCGCATCGCCCGCGATGCCGGCGTGACGCCGGTGCCGCGCATCGGCGCCGATGCGCTGCGCCTGCTGTCGCGCTATGCCTTCCCCGGCAACGTGCGCGAACTCGAGAACCTGCTGCAGCGCGCGCTGGCGCTGTCCGGCGGCGAGGTCATCGAGCGCCAGGACCTGGGCCTGCCCGAACAGGGCGCGCCCGAGCCGGTGGCGGCGGCGCTGGACGAACTGCCGCGATCGGTAGCGGCGCCGCCTGCCGAGGCGCCGGGGGCGGCGACGCCGCTGCCGAAGGACCTGCAGGCGCATCTGGACGCGGTCGAGCGCGACATCCTGCTGCGCGCGCTCGAACGCCACCGCTTCAACCGCACGGCGGCCGGGGCGAGCATGGGGCTGACGCTGCGCCAGATGCGCTACCGCATGGCGCGTCTGGGCGTCATGGCGGGCGACAACTTCGGTGACGCGGTCTAGCGCGCAGCGGCGCCAGAACTGGCACGAAGGCTGGTGGCGCGACGCCGAGCCTTGCCCATCGCCGAACTTCGACGCCCGTCCGGTCGGCGAAACGATCAGCCTGGTGGTGCTGCATTCGATCAGCCTGCCGCCCGGCGAGTACGGCGGCGATGCGATCGAGCGGCTGTTCACGAACCGCCTCGACTGGGACGCGCATCCGTACTACGACGGCATCCGCGGCCTGCGCGTGTCGGCGCATTTCCTGGTGCGGCGCGATGGCCGCTTGCTGCAGTTCGTGTCGTGCGATCAACGCGCCTGGCACGCCGGCCGATCGGCATGGCGCGGCCGTGCGGACTGCAACCACCATTCGATCGGCATCGAGCTCGAGGGCTTGGAAGGCTCGTCCTTCGAGCCGGCGCAGTACGCGGTGCTGGCGCGGCTGCTGCGCGCGCTGGCCGCGCACTATCCGGTCGCCGAAGCGGTGGGCCACGAGGACGTGGCGCCGGGGCGCAAGTTCGACCCGGGCGCCGGCTTCGACTGGCACGAACTGCGCCGCCGGCTGCGCCGCCGGCGGCCGGCCTTGCCGCGTCTGGCGCCATAGGGGAAGGTCCTAGTCCGCAACACTACCGGTAGTGCCTTGCGGGCACTGTGACCCCCAGATATAGTGTGCGCCGTGATAAGCTCACCGCTTCGAACCGGGCCATCGCGCAGCGTGCCGCAGCCTCGCAACGCACGCTCGCCGCAGCCGGTGAGCAGCGCGGCTGCCCTGCGCCGCGACTGACACACGCTGCGTTGCCGCGGCCCGCGTTGCGCCACCCCGTTCGCCCCGCTCCTTCTCATCGACCACCCGCCGCCCATGCAAGCCGTTGCCTCCCCGCTCGTCGAATCCACCGCGCTGTCCCGTCCCCCGGCCAGCACCGCCACCGCAGCGTCGGCCTTCGCCGGCTACCAGATCATCCGCCGCAACGGCGCGGTGGTCGGCTTCGAGCCGAACAAGATCGCGGTGGCGCTGATGAAGGCCTTCCTCGCCGTGCACGGCACGCAGGGCGCCGCGTCGGCCAGCGTGCGCGAGACCGTCGACCTGCTGACCGAGGCGGTGGTGCGCGCGCTGCTGCGCTCGCGTCCGGGCGGCGGCACCTTCCACATCGAGGACGTGCAGGACAGCGTCGAGCTCGGCCTGATGCGCGGCGGCCACCACGAGGTGGCGCGCGCCTATGTGCTGTACCGCGAGCGGCGTTCGCAGGAGCGCGCGCGCCAGGGCGCCGCACCGGTGCCGCAGGCGGCGCCGATCCACGTGCTCGACAACGGCCAGCGCATGCCGCTGGACGGGGCGGCGCTGCAGGCGCTGGTCGAGTCGGCCTGCGCGGGCCTGGGCGCCGACGTGCGGGCCGAGCCGATCCTGGCCGAGACGCGCCGCAACCTGTACGACGGCGTGCCGATCGACGAGGTCTACAAGGCATCGATCCTGGCGGCGCGCACGCTGATCGAGAAGGACCCGGCCTATTCGCGCGCCACCGCGCGGCTGCTGCTGCACACCATCCGCCGCGAGGTCCTGGGCGGCGAGGTGACGCAGGCGCAGATGGGCGAGCGCTACCCCGAGTACTTCCCGCGCTTCGTCAAGCAGGGCGTGCAGGCGGAGCTGCTGGACGACAAGCTGCTGCAGTACGACCTGGCCAAGCTCGGCGCGGCGCTGAAGCCGGAGCGCGACCAGCAGTTCGACTATCTGGGTCTGCAGACGCTGTACGACCGCTACTTCCTGCACGTCGACGAGCAGCGCATCGAGCTGCCGCAGGCCTTCTTCATGCGCGTGGCGATGGGCCTGGCGCTGAACGAGATCGACCGCGAGGCCCGCGCGATCCAGTTCTACGACGTGCTGTCGAGCTTCGATTTCATGAGCAGCACGCCGACGCTGTTCAACAGCGGCACGCGCCGCAGCCAGCTGTCCAGCTGCTACCTGACCACGGTGTCCGACGACCTCGAAGGCATCTACGAGGCGTTGAAGGAGAACGCGCTGCTCAGCAAGTTCGCCGGCGGCCTGGGCAACGACTGGAGCAACGTGCGCGCGCTGGGCTCGTACATCAAGGGCACCAACGGCAAGAGCCAGGGCGTGGTGCCGTTCCTGAAGGTGGTCAACGACACGGCGGTCGCCGTCAACCAGGGCGGCAAGCGCAAGGGCGCGGTCTGCGCGTACCTGGAGAGCTGGCACCTCGACATCGAGGAGTTCCTCGAGCTGCGCAAGAACACCGGCGACGACCGCCGGCGCACGCACGACATGAACACCGCCAACTGGATTCCCGACCTGTTCATGAAGCGGGTGAT
>DAORHX010000454.1:0-3331 GCA_035438245.1 Rubrivivax sp. | reverse complement strand
CAGGCCCGCGGCCTCGCCCATCACGAAACAGCCGCCGCTGACGCGCGCCGCCGACTGCGCCGCCGCGCTCATCGACGCGCAGCGGCCGGCGACCAGCAGGTTGCCCACGCGCTGCGGCAGCAGCATGCGCCACGGCAGCTGGTTGAAGCCGCGCGAGTCTTCGGCCGGCCAGCTCCACTTCACGTCGCCGGCCACGTGCTGCTCCAGCGGCCAGGCGTTGACGCCGATGGCGTCGGTGAAGTCGGCGCAGCCGAGCACATCGTCGGCCTGCAGCACCGCGCGGCCGAGCAGCCGCCGCGTCTCGCGGATGCCGACCTGCGGCGCGATCTCCAGCAGGTAGGCGCTCTCGAAACCCGGCATCTCGGCGCGCAGGAAGGCGAAGAACTCGCGCACCTGGCGCCGGCCCTCGACCTCGCCGGCCGACAGCTGCAGCGCATCGGTGCCGTCCATCGCACGGCCTTCGGCGTTGGCGATCTGCGTGACGTTGACGCGCCATTCGCCGGCATGTTTCATCGGCCGCAGGATCGCGCCCTGGCGCGCGAAACGGTGCCGTCCGGCTGCTTGCGCTTGTGCCATACGCGGCCCGACCTCGCGCCAGGCCTCGCCGGCGCGCGCGTCGTCGACGCCGGCGACGCGGAACATCAGCGTCGGATAGAGCAGCTCCTCACCCTGCTGCCACGGCGCGCCGGCCCAGTGCATCAGGTCGCCATCGCCGGAGCAGTCGATGAACTGGCGCGCGCGCAGTGCGCGGCGCCCCGAGCGTGTTTCGACCAGCAGCGCGTCGATGTGCGCGTCGTCGCGCATGCGCACGCCCGCCGCCAGCGTGTGGAACAACAGCCGCACGCCGCGCGCCAGCAGCAGCTCGTCGGCTGCGCACTTGTAGGCCGCGCCGTCGTAGGCCTGCGCCCAGGTGCGGCCGAAGATCGCATGCGGCGCATTCAGCCCGCCGAGCGCATCGATGCGCTGCAGCAGTTCATCGGCCACGCCGTGCACCACCTGCTGCATCGCGCCGTGCACCTGGGCGTGCAGACCGCAGAAGTTGGTGACGCCGGCCGCCGTGCCCATGCCGCCGAGGAAGCCGTAGCGTTCGACCAGCAGCACCTCGCGCCCGGCCGCGGCCGCGCTGGCCGCGGCGGCGATGCCGGCCGGGCCGCCGCCGAGCACCAGCACCTCGGTTTCGGCAAGTACAGGCGTATGGCGCGCGGGTTCGTCGAGGAGCTGGCTGGACATGCGTCGATTATCGTGACGCCCTTTGCTGCCTTCCCCACACGACGAACAAGGAGACGACGATGCACAGGCTTTCGATGCGCGAGCTGCTGCTGGCCACGCTGGCCGCCCTGCTGGCCGGCTGCCAGACGCCGCCGCCGACCTCACCCGAGGCGGTGGGCGAGCTCCTCAAGGGCTCCGGCTACCTGAACGGCTACCTGAACCCGAAGCAGTTGCCGAACAGCCTGGCGCTGCTGCCGCCGCCGCCGGCAGCGGACTCGGCGCAGCAGGCGGCCGACCTCGACACCTACAAGCGCACGCGCGCGCTGCGCGACACGCCGCGCTGGGCGCTGGCGACCCAGGACGCGAACCTGAGCTTCCCCGCCGCCGCCTCGACCTTCGAATGCGCGCTGCAGATCCCCATCTCGCGGCAGGCCACGCCGAACCTGAACATGCTGCTGCGGCGCACGCTGGCCGACGCTGGCTTCGCCACCTATGCGGCCAAGGACAAGTACAAGCGCCAGCGGCCCTTCGTCGTGGCCGGCGGGGCCACCTGCACGCCGGGCGAAGAAGCCGCGCTGGCCAAGGACGGCTCCTATCCGTCGGGCCACACTTCCGTCGGCTGGGCCTGGGCGCTGGTGCTGACGCAGGCCGCGCCGCAGAACATGGATGCCGTGCTGCAGCGCGGCTACGCCTTCGGTCAAAGCCGCGTGATCTGCGGCGTGCACTGGCAAAGCGACGTGGACGCAGGCCGCGTCGTCGGCGCGGCCGCGGTGGCGCGGCTGCAGAGCGACGAGACCTTCAAGGCGCAGCTGGCGCTGGCGCGCGACGAGATCGCGCAGGCGCAGGCCAAGGGGTCAAAGCCGACCATCGACTGCGCCGCCGAGGCGGCGGCACTGGCGGTGCGCTAGGGGCGCGCCGCCGCCATACGGCGGGACGGCGGCCTTCGGTTGGCATGGATATATACTTGGTAGTATCACGATCAGGCGCAAGAGGCTGTGATGGAAACCGCCAAGCTCTTCCTCAACGGCCGCAGCCAGGCGGTGCGTCTGCCCAAGGCCTTCCGTTTCGAGGGCCAGTCCGAGGTGTACATCGAGCGTGACGGCGACCGCATCATCCTGAGCCCGACGCGCCGGCCGCCGATGCAGCGCCTGATCGACGCGCTCGACGGCTTCGAGGACTTCCCGGCCCGGCAGCAGCCGCGCAAGAGCGATCGGCGCGAGCCGCTGTAGCGGGGGCTCGGCATGCGCTACATGCTCGACACCAACATCTGCATCTACGTCATCAAGCGCAGACCCGAAGCGGTGCTGAAGGCCCTGTTGCAGCACGAAGCGGCCGGCGTGGGTCTGTCGATCATCACCGTGTGCGAACTGGCCTATGGCGCGACCAAGAGCGGCTCGGCGCGCAACCAGGCCGCGCTGCAGCAGTTCCTCGAGCCCCTGGAGGTGGCCGACTTCGACCATGCCGCCGCGATGGCCTACGCCGACGTGCGCAGCCGTCTCGAAGCCGCAGGCACGCCGATCGGGCCGCTGGACACGCAGATTGCCGCGCATGCCTTGTCGCTGGGCGTCACCCTGGTCAGCAACAACACCCGCGAGTTCGAGCGCGTGCCGGGGTTGAAGCTCGCGAACTGGGCCGACGACGCCCCGCGGCGCAGCCGATAGCGCCGGCCCGGGGCCGCAGGCCGCGGCCGCTACCGGCGCCGCAGCAGCAGCGACACCCCGACCAGGATCAGGATCAGCGGCCACCAGGTGGCGAACAGCGGTCCGAGCCGCGGGATGACACCCAGGTTCGACAGCAGGAACAGGGCGCCCAGCACGATGAGGACGATGGCGCCGAAACCCGAACGTGGCTTCATGTCGTGTGCTCCGTGAGCCGGGCAGCGAAGGCGCGGCGCCGGCATGCTACAGGGCCGGCGGCACACGCCGCCGGCTGCGCCGGCCCAGCTCCACGCCGAGCACGCACAGCGCCAGCCAGGCCGCGCCCCAGGCGAAGCCGGCGAGCACGTCGCTGGCGAAGTGCACCTGCAGAAACACGCGGCTGCTGCCGACGGTGAAGGCCAGCGCGCTGGCCAGCAGCACCGCCGGCAGGTGCCAGCGCGCCGGCAGCATGCGCAGCGCCAGGT
>DAORHX010000453.1:0-3332 GCA_035438245.1 Rubrivivax sp. | reverse complement strand
TCATTCGGGCCAACGCGCGCTTAAGTTCCAAACAGAACGCAACACTACACTAGCATACGTGCCGACGGGACCGACACCGATGAAGCCTGCCCTGCAAAGCACCGAAGCCGAGATCGACGCGCTGGACCAGCTGTGCCGCCGGCTGGCCGGCTTCGATCAAGGCATCATGCTCGAATGGCTGGACGGCGCGATGACGGCGCTGGTGGCCGGGCCGCGCAACGTGATGCCGGGCGAGTGGCTGCCGCTGCTCTTCGGCGATGCCTGGGAGCGTGCCATCGCCGACCCCGAGGACCTGGCCGCGGCGACACACACACTGATGCGGCGCTGGAACGTCATCGCCTCGCAGCTGCATCCCGAGCGCCTCTACGACGAACCCGACGCGATGCAGCTGCTGCCGCTGGTGGAAGAGTTCGACCCCGCCGAGCGCGACGCGCTGCTCGCCGAAGGCAAGCTGACGGCCGACGAGGCCGCCGAGTGGCCGCTGAACGGGGAGGGCTGGGCGATCGGCTTCCTGGAAGTCGTCGAGCGCCTGGCCGTGGACTGGCAGCCGCCGCGCACGGCCGACGATGCCGCGCTGGAGCTGCAAGCGTACCTGCGCTGCATCGAAGCGCTGGCCGAGCGCGACACGGCCAGGCTGAAGGCCGACCTGGAACTGCGCTACCCGGGCAAGAGCCTGAGCCGCGACGAGCTGATCGACGAGGCCTGCTTCGCGGTGCAGGACCTGCGACTGTTCTGGATCGACCATCCGCCGCGGCAGGAGCCGCGCCGCGTCGACAAGGTGCCGGGTCGCAACGACCCCTGCCCCTGCGGCAGCGGCAGGAAGTACAAGAAGTGCCACGGTGCGGCCGAGGCGCTGCACTGAAGGCATGCGCTAGAGTGCGCGCCACCATGAGCGACGACCTCGAACTGCAAGGCCGCCACATCGTGCTCGGCATGAGCGGCGGCGTGGCCTGCTTCAAGTCGGCCGAGCTGGCGCGCGAGCTGCAGCGCCAGGGTGCGAGCGTGCAGGTGGTGATGACCGAGGCGGCGACGCAGTTCATCACCGCGGTGACGATGCAGGCGCTGACCAACCGCAACGTCTACCTCAGCCAGTGGGATGCGCGCGAGCCGAACGCGATGGCGCACATCAACCTGACGCGCGACGCCGACGCCGTGCTGGTGGCGCCGGCCAGCGCCGACTTCATCGCCAAGCTGGCGCACGGCCGCGCCGACGAGCTGCTGAGCCTGCTGTGCCTGGCGCGGCCGCTCGAACGCTGCCCGCTGCTGCTGGCGCCGGCGATGAACCGCGAGATGTGGGCGCACCCGGCCACGCAGCGCAACGTCGCCCGGGTGGTCGCCGACGGTGCCACGCTGCTCGGCCCGGCGGCCGGCGACCAGGCCTGCGGCGAGGTCGGCGACGGCCGCATGCTCGAAGCGCTGGAGCTGTGCGAGGAGATGGCCGGCTTCTTCCAGCCGAAGGTGCTGGCCGGCAAACGTGTGCTGATCACCGCCGGCCCGACCTTCGAGGCCATCGACCCGGTGCGCGGCATCACCAACCTGTCCAGCGGCAAGATGGGCTTCGCCATCGCGCGCGCCGCGCAGCAGGCCGGCGCGCAGGTGACGCTCGTCGCCGGCCCGGTCAGCCTGGGCACGCCGGCGCATGTCCAGCGCATCGACGTGCGCAGCGCGCAGCAGATGCACGACGCGGTGCTGCCGCTGGCGGCGCGGCACGACGTCTTCGTCGCCACCGCCGCGGTGGCCGACTGGCGGCCGGTGGCCTGCGGCGAGCAGAAGATCAAGAAGGACGGCTCGGGCCGCGTGCCGGCGATCCCGATGGCCGAGAACCCCGACATCCTGGCCGCCGTGGCGCGGCTGGATGCGCGGCCCTACTGCGTCGGCTTCGCCGCCGAGAGCCACGACCTGGCGAAGCACGCGCGCGAGAAGCGGCTGCGCAAGGGCGTGCCGCTGATCGTCGGCAACCTGGGGCCGGCCACCTTCGGCCGCGACGACAACACGCTGCTGCTCGTCGACGACAGCGGCGAGCGCGAACTGCCCCACGGCAGCAAGCGCCAGCTGGCGCGCGCGCTGGTCGGCGAGATTGCCGCACGCCTGGCCCAACCATGACCACCATCGAACTGAAGCTGCTCGATCCGCGCATGGCGGATTTCCTGCCGGCCTACGCCACGCCCGGCAGTGCCGGGCTGGACCTGCGTGCGGGCATCGACGCGCCGCTGGTGCTGCAACCCGGCGGCGCGGCGCTGATCCCCACCGGCCTGGCCATCCACATCGGCGACCCGGGGCTGGCGGCGATGCTGCTGCCACGCTCGGGGCTGGGCCACAAGCACGGCATCGTGCTCGGTAACCTGGTCGGGCTGATCGACAGCGACTACCAGGGCCCGCTGATGGTCAGCTGCTGGAACCGCGGCAGCGAAGCCTTCACCGTGCAGCCGCTGGAGCGCATCGCGCAAATGGTCATCGTGCCGGTGGTGCAGGCGGCCTTCCGGCGTGTCGACGAGTTCGCGGCTTCGGCGCGCGGCGAGGGCGGCTTCGGCTCCACCGGCAAGAAGTAGCGCGGCGACCGGCCGCCGCTCAGTGCGTCGTGCTGCCCGGCGGTGCGGTTTGCAGCACGGTGATGCCGGCGCTGCCCAGCGTGCCGGCCTCGATCTCGTCGTCGCTGGCCTCGCGCACGTCGCGCACCTTCAGGTGCAGGCGCAGCGCCATGCCGGCCAGCGGATGGTTGCCGTCGAGCACGACATGCGACGGGTACAGCTCGGTCACCGTGTAGACCACGTCCGCCGGCATGCCGGGCGTGCTGCTGCCCGGCGGCAGGCCTTCGAACTGCATGCCGACCTCGAGCTGTTCGGGGAACAGCTCGCGTGCCTCGAAGCACACCAGCTCGGCACGGTAGTCGCCGAACGCGTGCTCGGGCTCCAGGTGCAGCTGCGCCTCGTGCCCGGCCTCGTGGCCGAGCAGCGCTTCCTCGACCTTCGGCAGCAGGTCGTCGCCGCCGTAGAAGAACTCGACCGGCTCCGCCAGCTCGTCGATCAGCCCGCCCTGGGCGTCGCTCAGGGTCCAGCTCAGGCTCACGACGCAGGGCTCGGCGATTTTCATCGGCCGATGATCGCACAGCCCACTTCGCCACAATGCGCGCGATGAACCTGAACCAACCGCTGCCGTTGCTGGGCGGCCTGTCGGCCGCGCAGTTCATGCGCCGCCACTGGCAGAAGAAGCCGCTGCTGGTGCGCCAGGCGCTGCCCGGTGTGGCGCCGCCGCTCACGCGCGCGGCGCTGTTCGCGCTGGCGGCAGACGACGCGGTCGAATCGCGGCTGGTGACACGCGACGGCGAGCGCTGG
>DAORHX010000452.1:0-3333 GCA_035438245.1 Rubrivivax sp. | reverse complement strand
GCTGGTCGTTCAGGTCCAGACGGAAGCGCTTGAGCTCGTCGTCGATGATCTGCTGCGCACGCTTGTCGCGCTGGATGCCCTCGCGGGTGAAGACCTGCACGTCGATCACCGTGCCGCTGGTGCCCTGGTCCACGCGCAGCGAGGTGTCCTTCACGTCGGAGGCCTTCTCGCCGAAGATCGCGCGCAGCAGCTTCTCTTCGGGCGTCAGCGTGGTCTCGCCCTTGGGCGTGACCTTGCCCACCAGCACGTCGCCGGGGTTGACCTCGGCGCCGACGTAGACGATGCCCGACTCGTCCAGGCGCGCCAGCTGCTGCTCGCTCAGGTTCGGAATGTCGCGCGTGATTTCCTCGCTGCCCAGCTTGGTGTCGCGCGCCATCACCACCAGTTCCTCGATGTGGATCGAGGTGTAGCGGTCGTCGGCGACGACCCGTTCGCTGATGAGGATCGAGTCCTCGAAGTTGTAGCCGTTCCAGGGCATGAAGGCGACCAGCATGTTCTGGCCGAGCGCGAGCTCGCCCAGGTCGGTCGACGCGCCGTCGGCCACCACGTCGCCGGCGGCCACGACATCGCCGCGCTTGACGATCGGACGCTGGTGGATGTTGGTGTTCTGGTTGGAGCGCTGGTACTTGATCAGGTTGTAGATGTCGACGCCGACTTCGCCCGCCGCCGTCTCCTTGTCGTTGACGCGGATGACGACGCGGTTGGTGTCGATGTAGTCGACGACACCGCCGCGCTTGGCGACCACCACCGTGCCCGAGTCGACCGCGGCGACGCGCTCGACGCCGGTGCCGACCAGCGCCTTCTCCGGCTTCAGCGTCGGCACCGCCTGGCGCTGCATGTTCGCGCCCATCAGCGCGCGGTTGGCATCGTCGTGCTCGAGGAACGGCACCAGCGACGCCGCCACCGAAACGATCTGCGTCGGCGCCACGTCCATGTACTGCACGCGTTCGGGCGAGACGAGCACCGATTCGCCGTTCTCGCGCGCCGACACCAGCTCGTCGACCAGCTTGCCGTCCTTGTCGAGCGAGGCATTGGCCTGCGCGATCACGTACTTGCCTTCCTCGATCGCGCTCAGGTAGTCGATCTGGTCGGTGACCTTGCCGTCGACGGCGCGGCGGTACGGCGTCTCGAGGAAGCCGTACTCGTTGAGCTGCGCGTACAGCGCCAGCGAGTTGATCAGGCCGATGTTCGGGCCTTCCGGTGTCTCGATCGGGCAGACGCGGCCGTAGTGCGTCGGGTGCACGTCCCGCACCTCGAAGCCGGCGCGCTCGCGCGTCAGGCCACCCGGCCCGAGGGCCGAGACGCGACGCTTGTGCGTGATCTCGGACAGCGGGTTGGTCTGGTCCATGAACTGCGACAGCTGCGAGGCCCCGAAGAACTCCTTCAGCGCGGCGCTGATCGGCTTGGAGTTGATCAGGTCGTGCGGCATCAGCGGTTCGGCCTCGGCCTGGCCGAGCCGCTCCTTGACCGCCTTCTCGATGCGCGCCAGGCCGCTGCGATACTGGTTCTCGGCCAGCTCGCCGACGCAGCGCACGCGGCGGTTGCCGAGGTGGTCGATGTCGTCGACTTCGCCGTTGCCGTTGCGCAGGTCGACCAGGATCTTGACGACGTCGAGGATGTCCTCGTTGCTCAAGGTCATCGCGCCCTCGGGCGTGTCGCGGCCGACGCGGGCGTTGAACTTCATGCGCCCGACGCGGCTCAGGTCGTAGGTGTCGGCGCTGTAGAACAGGCGGTGGAACAGCGCTTCGACCGCGTCCTCGGTCGGCGGCTCGCCGGGGCGCATCATGCGGTAGATGGCCACGCGCGCGGCCAGCTGGTCAGCCGTCTCGTCGGAGGCCAGCGTCTGGCTGATGTACGCGCCCTGGTTCAGCTCGTTGGTGAACAGGCACTGGATCTCCTTGATGCCGGCGGCGCGCAGCTTCTTCAGCAGGCTGTCGGTCAGCTCGTCGTTGGCCTTGGCGATGATCTCGCCGGTGTCGGCGTCGACCATGTTGCGCGCGACGATGCGCCCGACCAGGAAGTCCTCGGGCACCGAAACCCAGCCGGTGCCGGTCTGCTCGAGCTGGCGCACGTGGCGCGCGGTGATGCGCTTGTCCTTCTCGACGATGACCTCGCCCGTCTTGTCGGTGATGTCGAAGCGTGCGACTTCGCCGCGCAGGCGTTCGGGCACGAACTCCATCTGCGCGCCCGCGTCCATCAGGCGGAAGTTGTCGTTGACGAAGAAGTGCGCGAGGATCGCTTCGGGGTTCAGGCCGATGGCCTTGAGCAGGATCGTCACCGGCATCTTGCGGCGGCGGTCGACACGGAAGTACAGGATGTCCTTCGGGTCGAACTCGAAGTCCAGCCACGAGCCGCGGTAGGGGATGATGCGCGCGCTGAACAGCAGCTTGCCGGAGGAGTGCGTCTTGCCCTTGTCGTGCTCGAAGAACACGCCGGGCGAGCGGTGCAGCTGCGACACGATGACGCGCTCGGTGCCGTTGACGATGAACGAGCCGTAGTCGGTCATCAGGGGCACCTCGCCCATGTAGACCTCCTGCTCCTTGATCTCCTTGACGACCTTGGCCGGATGCGACTCGCGGTCGTAGATGATCATCTGCAGCTTCGCGCGCACGGCCGCGGCGTAGGTCAGGCCGCGCTGCTGGCATTCGCGTACATCGAAGGCCGGCTTGGCCATGTTGAACTCGATGAACTTCATCTCGACGAAGCCGTTGTGCGAGACGATCGGGAAAGCCGACAGGAACGCGGCCTGCAGGCCCTCGGCCTTGCGCTTGGCCGGCGGTACGTCCTTCTGCAGGAAAGCGACATAGGACTCCCGCTGCATCGTCAGCAGATACGGGACGTTGAGAACGCTCTCGCGCTTGCCGAAGCTCTTGCGGATGCGCTTGCGCTCGGTGAAGCTGTAGGGGGTCATCTGCGCCATGAATACTCCGTGCCCTTGCAGTTGCGCCCGGCTGTAGGCGCCGCTGTCGTGGCGACTGGCGATCCGGACCTTGCGTCCGAAGCTTGGTGGTTGGCCACTACCAACCGCTGGCGGACAACCGGGGCATTGCACCCCAGCCCGACCAAACCGGTTCCCTGCAGTCGGATCAGAGAACACTGCCAAGCCCGCGGGCTTGGCGCTGCTCTCGTCGCGCCCCGGCCATCCGGTGGCCGCCGCGGAACCGGCTTTGCCGGGCCACAGGCGGCGCCCCCTTGAGGGGGAGCGCCGCAGGCGCTTCGGGGGTGGTTACTTCAGTTCGGCCTTGGCGCCGGCTTCTTCCAGCTTCTTCTTGGCAGCCTCGGCGTCGGCCTTGGCGATGCCTTCCTTGACGGGCTTCGGCGCGCCGTCCACCA
>DAORHX010000451.1:0-3335 GCA_035438245.1 Rubrivivax sp. | reverse complement strand
CGTGCTGGCGGCAGCGCAGTCCCGGCTGCTGGCGCTGGTCGAGCAGCACCGCGAACTCGCCACCGCCGACGACCTGGCGCCGCATCTGGCGACGCTGCGCGATGCCGCGCAGCGCCAGCAGTTCGCGCGCCAGTTGTTCAACGATGCGGTGTGCCGCTACAACGACGCTGCGCGCCAGTTCCCGACGCGGCTGCTGGCCGGGCTGTTCGGCTTCGGCACGGCCGGCACGCTGTAGCGGCCGCGCCGCAGCGATGCGGCACACTGCACGCATGTCGTCGCCCACCACCTCGGTCGAGGCCAGCGCTGCCGCACTGCAGCCCGGCGCGCACGCGCAAGCGCGCGCGGTCGCGCTGCTGCTGAACGTCGGGCATGCGATCGACCACATGTTCCTGCTGATCTTCGCCACCGCCGTGGGCACGATCGCCGCCGAGTTCGGCTTTGGCCGCTGGGAGGACCTGATGCCCTACGGCGTCGGCGCCTTCGTGCTCTTCGGCCTGGGTTCGCTGCCCTCGGGCAGGCTCGGCGACCTGTGGGGGCGGCGGCGCATGATGCTGGTGTTCTTCTTCGGCATCGGCGCCTCGGCGCTGCTGGCGGCGGCCACGCGCAATGCCTGGCAACTGGCGGCGGCGCTGACGCTGCTCGGTGCCTTCGCGTCGATCTACCACCCGGTGGGCATCCCGATGCTGCTGCAGCGGGCGCGCAACCCCGGCGCGGTGATCGGCGTCAACGGCCTGGCCGGCAACCTGGGCATCGCGGTGGCGGCGCTGAGCACCGGCTTCATGGTGCAGTGGCTGGGCTGGCGCGCGGCCTTCGCCATCCCCGGGCTCGTGGCCATCGGCTGCGGCGGGCTGTTCGCCTGGATCTGTCCGCACGAGACCGAGGCGCCGGCCAGGCGCACGACCAAGGCGCGCGTGGTGCTGCCGCCGTCGGCCATGGCGCGCGTGTTCGCGGTGATGACCGCGGCCTCGGTCACCGGCGGGCTGCTCTTCAACTTCACCACCAACGGCAACGCGCAGCTGCTGGGCGAGCGCTTGCGCGGCATCGTCGAGGACCCGGCGCTGCTCGGCGCGCTGCTCGCCGGCGTCTATGCCGTGGCCTCGCTGGCGCAGGTGGTGGTCGGGCGGCTGCTCGACCGCGTTGCGCTGAAGCCGCTGTACCTGGGCATCGTCGCGCTGCAGATCCCGCTGCTGGCGCTGGCGGCGCGCGCCGAAGGCTGGTGGCTGCCGGGCCTGCTGCTGGCGGTGATGGTGGTGATCTTCGGCTCGATCCCCTTCACCGACGCGATGATCGTGCGCTACGTCGACGACCGCATCCGCTCGCGCGTGGCCGGGGCGCGGCTGACGCTGTCGATCGGCATCAGTTCGCTAGCGGTGTGGCTGCTCGGCCCGCTGGTCAAGGCCTCGAGCTTCCAGGCGCTGTTCCTGGGCATGGCCGTGGTCGCGGCCATCACGCTGGCGGTGGTGGCGCTGCTGCCGGCCGAGCGCGCTTGAAGCCGCCTGTCAGGCCTGGCAGGCGACCGACGCCGTGGCCACCAGCTCGTCGAGCAGCGCCAGCGCCACGCTGCCGCTCATCGCGTAGGGGTCGAGCCGCGCGGTCGCCGAATACTTCAGCAGCAGCGCCGGGTTCAGCCGCGACACGTTGACCTGACCCATCGCCCAGCCGGCGAAATGCCGTTCGTCGATCTGCTGGTAGCTCAGCAGTTCCACGTGCCGGTGGCGCGGGTCGGCGACGATGCGGTTGTACAGGCGGTTGACCGCGCTGCGCCCGCCTTCCAGCACCTGCAGGTACAGGTCGTCGGAGCAGCACAGCACGCCGGTGATGCCGTGCTGCGGGTTGTGCGCCCGGGACTGGCGCAGGATCGCGCCCAGCTCTTCGGCGTTCACCGGCGTCGTGGCGTGGCTGGCATAGAGCAGTCGGACGAGCGTCATCACCATCCCCGGTTCAGTCGGCCTTGCGCGGCAGCAGCGACAGGAATTCGCGCCGCAGGTTGGCGTCCTTCAGGAACGCGCCGCGCATCACGCTGTTGACCATCGCCGTGTCGGTGTCCTTGACGCCGCGCCAGTGCATGCAGAAGTGGTCGGCCTCCATGACGATGGCCAGGCCGTCGGGGCGCACGCGCTGCATCAGCTCGTCGGCCAGCATCGTCACCGCTTCCTCCTGGATCTGCGGCCGGCTCATCACCCAGTCGCAGATGCGCGCGTACTTGCTCAGGCCGATCAGGTTGCTGTGCTCGTTGGGCAGCAACCCCATCCACACCTTGCCGAAGATCGGGCACAGGTGGTGGCTGCAGGCGCTGCGCACGGTGATCGGGCCGACGATCATCAGCTCGTTCAGCCGCTCGGCATTGGGGAACTCGGTCACCGCCGGCATCGGCTGGTAGCGGCCGCGGAACACCTCATCGACGTACATCTTGGCCACGCGCCGCGCCGTGTCCTGGGTGTTGTGGTCGTTGTCGGTGTCGATCACCAGCGCGCGCAGCAGCTCGTGCACCTTCTGCTGCACCTCGGCCTTCAGTTCATCGAGCTCGCCGTCGCGCACGAAGGCGGAGATGTTGTCGTTTGCGTGGTGGCGGCAATCGGTAGCAAGCAACCGATAGCGAATGCGCTCGGAGGCCGGAAGCTGCGCCAGTTCGTCCTCGCCGCGCGGCGCGCGCGTGGTTGCCGTCACCGGGCTGAGTTTGGTCATTTCAGTTTTCCATGGCGCCGAAGCACCATCCGCGATGCATGAACCGGCCGTATCGAGCAACCGCCGCGGATCCGGCTTTGCCGGTCCGCCAGCGGTGCCGGCAGCGAGGACGCTGCCAGCGCTCGTAGGCGAGGAACAGTCCCCAGGGACTGTTCCTCGTCCGACTCGCCCCCCTGGAGGGGGCGCGCGAAGCGCTTAGGGGGTGGTTCATTTCAGCCATTGTGCGCGCTGGGCGCTAGCTTGTCGTCTACCCTTGGCGCATGGACGCCCCTCGCACGCCGCCGCTGGCGCAGTTGCTCGAGCATGGCGCGGACGCGCTGCGTGCCGTGCGCGCCGGGCGCTCGCTGAACGATGTGCTGGCCGAAGTGCCGCTGCCGCTGCGCCCTGGTGTGCAGGCGCTCACATTCCACGCGTTGCGGCAGCTGGGGGCAGCGACGCAGGCGTTGCGCGACCTGGCGCCCAAGGCGCCGGCGCCGCGGGTCGAGGCGCTGTTGTGCCTGGCGCTGGCGCTGCTGTGGCCGGCCGAGCGGCCGAGCTATGCCGAGCACACCCTGGTCGACCAGGCGGTCGCCGCGACGCGCCGGCGCAGCCCGGGCGCGGCCGCCTTCGTCAATGCGGTGCTGCGCCGCTTCGTGCGCGAGCGCGAGGCG
>DAORHX010000450.1:0-3337 GCA_035438245.1 Rubrivivax sp. | reverse complement strand
GCCGCACCTGCAGCCGCTGGCCGCCGCCGCGCCGGCGCCCGAGGCGCTGCTGGCCGCGGTGGCCGCGGCCTGGGCGATGGGCATCGACCCCGAGCTGATCGCCGCCGGCGTGCAGACCTTCGCCCCGGCCGCAGTACGCAGCGCCGTGCCGCGCGCCCCGATCGACGACAGGAAGAACGACTGATGGACGTCTCCCGCATCCGCGCGCTGCGCGGCCCCAACCTGTGGAGCCGGCACACGGCGATCGAGGCGATCGTGCACTGCGGCGACGACGAACTCGGCGTCACCCAGCTGCCGGCCTTCGAGACGAAGTTGCGCGCGCTGTTCCCGGCGATCGGCGAGGCCTGGCCGATCGACGGCGGCCCGCTGAACTTCGCCCAGGTGCTGGAGATCGCGGCGCTGGCGCTGCAGGCCCAGGCCGGCTGCCCGGTGACCTTCAGCCGCACCACCGCCACCGTCGAGCCGGGCGTCTACCAGGTGGTGGTCGAGTACAGCGAGGAGCAGGTCGGCCGCCGCGCGCTGCAGCTGGCGCGCGAGCTGATCGCGGCGGCCGCCAACGGCGGCAGCTTCGATGCGATGGCCGCCGTGGCCGCGCTGCGCGACATCGACGAGGATCTGCGCCTCGGGCCGTCGACCGGCTCGATCGTCGACGCCGCCGTGGCGCGCGGCATCCCGTACCGGCGCCTGACCGAAGGCAGCCTGGTGCAGTTCGGCTGGGGCGCGAAACAGCGCCGCATCCAGGCCGCGGAGGTCGACACCACCAGCGCGGTGGCCGAGGCTATCGCGCAGGACAAGGATCTGACGAAGACACTGCTGCAGGCTGCCGGCGTGCCGGTGCCGATCGGCCGCCCGGTGCGCGATGCCGACGACGCCTGGGCCGCGGCGCAGCAGATCGGCCTGCCGGTGGTCGTCAAGCCGCAGGACGGCAACCAGGGCAAGGGGGTGACCGTCAACGTCGCCACACGCGAGCAGATGGACGCGGCCTTCAAGGCGGCCGAGACGATCGGCTCGGTGATGGTCGAGAAGTACCTGGCCGGCGGTGACTACCGGCTGCTGGTGGTCGGCAAGAAGCTGGTGGCCGCGGCACGGCGCGACCCGCCGCAGGTCATCGGCGACGGCCGGCTGACGGTGCGCGAGCTGGTCGACAAGGTCAATGCCGACCCGCGCCGCGGCGACGGCCACGCCACCTCGCTGACCAAGATCCGCTTCGACGACATCGCCATCGCCCGGCTGCAGGCGCAGGGCCTCGAGCCGCAGTCGGTGCCGCGCAAGGGCGAGCGCGTGCTGTTGCGCAACAACGCCAACCTCAGCACCGGTGGCAGCGCCACCGATGTCACCGACGACGTGCACCGCGACGTCGCGGCGCGCGCGGTGGCGGCGGCGCAGATGGTGGGCCTGCACATCTGCGGCGTCGACGTGGTCTGCGAAAGCGTGCTGCGCCCGCTCGAGGAGCAAAGCGGCGGCATCGTCGAGGTCAATGCCGCGCCGGGGCTGCGCATGCACCTGACGCCGTCGTACGGCAAGGGCCGCAACGTCGGCGAGGCGATCATCGGCCACCTCTACGGCCCCGGCGACGACGGCCGCGTGCCGACGGTGGCGGTGACGGGCACCAACGGCAAGACCACGGTGACGCGGCTGATCGCGCACCTGATGGCCACCAGCGGGCTGCGCGTGGGCATGACCAACACCGACGGCGCCTACGTGCAGGGCCGGCAGATCGACAGCGGCGACTGCAGCGGACCGCGCAGCGCGCGCAACGTGCTCGCCCACCCGGACGTCGATGCGGCGGTGTTCGAGACCGCGCGCGGCGGCATCCTGCGCGAGGGCCTCGGCTACGACCGCTGCGCGGTGGCGGTGGTCACCAACCTCGGCGAAGGCGACCACCTGGGGCTGAACTACATCAGCACGGTCGAGGACCTGGCGGTGCTCAAGCGCGTGATCGTGCAGAACGTGGCGCCGAACGGCCACGCGGTGCTGAACGCCGCCGACCCGATCGTCAGCGCGATGGCCGGCAACTGCCCGGGCCAGGTGTGCTTCTTCGCGGCCGACCGCCAGCACCCGGTGATGGCCACGCACCGCGCGCAGGGCCGTCGCGTCATCTACGTCGAAGGCGATGCGATCGTCGCCGCGCAAGGCTCGTGGCGCGAGCGGCTGCCGCTGGCCGAGATTCCGCTGACACGCGGCGGCACCATCGGCTTCCAGGTGGAGAACGCGATGGCAGCGATCGGCGCCGCCTGGTGCGTCGGGCTCGATTGGGATGCCGTGCGCCGTGGGCTGATCAGCTTCGTCAACGACGCCGCCACCACGCCCGGCCGCTTCAACGTCATGGACTACCGCGGCGCGACGCTGATTGCCGACTACGGCCACAACCCGGACGCGATGCGCGCGCTGGTGCGGGCGGTCGAGGCGATGCCGGCGCGGCGGCGGTCGGTGGTCATCAGCGGCGCCGGCGACCGGCGCGACGAGGACCTGCGCGACCAGACGGTGATCCTCGGCGCGGCCTTCGACGAGGTCATCCTGTACCAGGACGCCGCGCAGCGCGGCCGCGCCGACGGCGAGGTGCTGGCGCTGCTGCGCGACGGGCTGAATGGCGCCACGCGCACCACGCGCGTCGACGAGATCCGCGGCGAGTTCGCCGCCATCGACAGCGCGCTGGCGCGGTTGCAGCCAGGCGACCTGTGCCTGGTGCTGGTCGACCAGGTACAGGCGGCGCTGGAGCACCTGGCCCAGCGCGTCGGCTCGTCCTGATGCCCGGCGGATTGCCCCGTTCGCGGCCGAACACCAAACCCTTCACCGCCGAGGAACGGAGGACGCCGAGGTCCGCAGAGTGAACACCTTCGGGTATTCCTCTGTGCGACCTCCGTTTCCTCCGTTCCTCGTGGTGAATGACTTCGGCTGTTTCGAAGCAGCGCGCAGGCCCTGTTCCGCGTCGCTACTTCGTTCCGAAGATCTTGTCGCCGGCATCACCCAGGCCGGGGACGATGTAGCCGCGCTCGTCCAGGTGGCTGTCGATCGCCGCGGTCCAGCAGCGCACGTCGGGGTGGGCGCGGTCCAGCGCGGCGATGCCCTCGGGCGCAGCCACCAGCACCAACGCGCGGATATCCTTGCAGCCGCGCCGCTTCAGCAGGTCGACGGTGGCGATCATCGAGCCGGCGGTCGCCAGCATCGGGTCGAGGATCAGCGCAGTGCGCTCGTCGAGATGGCCGACGAAGCGCTCGAAGTACTGCTCGGGCTGCAGCGTCTCGTGGTTGCGGCTGACACCGACGACGCTGACCTTGGCGTTCGGGATCATGTCGAGCACGCCGTCGAGCATGCCCAGCCCGGCGCGCAGGATCGG
>DAORHX010000449.1:0-3350 GCA_035438245.1 Rubrivivax sp. | reverse complement strand
GCGGCGGCCACCAGCAGCAGCACGTTGTTGGCCAGCAGCATCGATTCGCGCGACACGAGTTCGAACGCGCCGCCACTGCCGACCTTCGGCGCGCGCCAGGCGAACAGCAGCAGCGAGCCGCCGACGACGATGGCCAGGAAGCCGAGGATGAACAGGCCCCGCGCCGGGTCGGTGGCGAAGGCATGCACCGAGCTGAGCACGCCCGAGCGCACGATGAAGGTGCCGAGCAGCGACAGCGAGAACGCCAGGATCGCCAGCAGCGCGGTCCACATCTTGAAGCCGCCGCGCTTCTCGGTCACGGCCAGCGAATGCATCAGCGCGGTGCCCACCAGCCACGGCATGAACGAGGCGTTCTCCACCGGGTCCCAGAACCACCAGCCGCCCCAGCCGAGCTCGTAGTAGGCCCAGAAGCTGCCGAGCGCGATGCCCAGCGTCAGGAAGCACCAGGCCACCGTGGTCCAGGGCCGCGACCAGCGCGCCCAGGCCGCGTCCAGCCGCCCCGACAGCAGTGCGGCGATGGCGAAGGCGAAGGCGACGACGAAGCCGACATAGCCCATGTACAGCATCGGCGGGTGGATCACCATGCCCGGGTCCTGCAGCAGCGGGTTCAGGTCGCGGCCGTCGTCGGCGGCCGGCAGCAGCCGCTCGAACGGGTTCGACGTGAGCAGCGTGAACAGCAGGAAGCCGCAGGAGACCAGCCCCATCACGCCGAGCACGCGCGCGGCGGTGCGCTCGTCCAGCGGTCTGGAGAACAGCGTCACCGCGAAGGTCCAGCCGGACAGGATCAGCGACCACAGCAGGATCGAGCCTTCGTGGTTGCCCCACACGGCGGTGAACTTGTAGGCCGCGGGCAGCAGGCTGTTCGAGTGGTTGGCCGCCAGCGCGACCGAGAAGTCGTCGGTCATGAAGGCCCAGGTCAGGCAGCCGTAGGCCAGCAGCATGAACACGAACTGCGCGCGCGCCGACGGCTTGGCCAGCGCGATCCACGCGGCATTGCCGTTGGCTGCGCCGGCCAGCGGCAGCACGCTCTGGCTGAGCGCCATCGCCAGCGCCAGGATGAGCGCGAAATGACCGATCTCGGGAATCAAGGCTTCACCTTCATGTCGTTCGGCAACTGGCCGTGGCGGGCCTTTTCCAGCGCGTCGGCGGCCTCGGGCGGCATGTAGTTCTCGTCGTGCTTGGCCAGCACCTGCTCGGCGCGGAACACGCCGTCGGCGCCCAGCTTGCCCTGCGCGACCACGCCCTTGCCCTCCTTGAACAGGTCGGGGAGCATGCCGGTGTAGGACACCGGCACGCGCTGCGCCATGTCGGTGACGACGAAGGTGATGGTCAGGCTGTTGCCGTCGCGCTTCAGGCTGCCTTCCTCGACCAGCCCGCCGATGCGGAAGTTGCGGTCGCGCGGCGCTTCGTTGGCGACGATCTGCGACGGGCTGAAGAAGAACACCAGGTTGCTGCGGAAGGCGTTGAGCACCAGCATGGCGGCCACGCCCAGCGTGGCCAGCCCGGCCGCGATGCCCAAGCCGCGTCGCGTTCTAGGCTTCATGGATCGGTCTTTCGTCGAGGTCGGCGCCGTCGTCCAGCGGCAGTGCGCGCAGCGCGCGCCGTCGCGCCGCGATGCCCCGGCATTCGGCCGCGAACACCAGCACGCACATGCCGAACGAGCCCCACACATAGAGGCCGTAGCCGCCCATGTGCAGGAACTCGCCGAGGCTGCCCCAGTTCAACGCCCGCACTCCGTCATGCCGGCTGCAGCAGCTGGCGCGCCCAGCGGGTGTGGTGTTCGCGCTCGAGGATGATGGTGCGCACCCGCGCCAGCACCGCGGCGATGGCGTACATCCAGAAGGCCAGCGTCATCACCAGCATGCCGGCGAGCATCGTCGTCGCCATGCTCGGCGCCTTGCTCAAGCTGACCGAGGCGCCCTGGTGCAGCGTGTTCCACCACTGCACCGAGAAATAGATGATCGGCACGTTGACCACGCCGACCAGCGCCAGCAGCGCCGCGGCCCGGTCGGCACGGCGTTCGTCGTCGATCGCGGCATGCAGCGACATGAACCCTATGTACAGAAAGAGCAGGATCAGTTCCGAAGTCAGCCGCGCATCCCACACCCACCAGGTGCCCCAGGTGGGTTTGCCCCACAGCGCGCCGCTCCACAGCGCGAGGAAGGTCATCCACGCCCCGGTGGGCGCCAGCGCCACCGCCAGCATCGATGCCAGCCGCGTGTTGAACACCAGGCCGACGGCCGCCCAGAAAGCCATCGCCAGGTAGCAGATCATCGACATCCACGCCGCCGGCACGTGGACGAAGATGATGCGGTACGACTCGCCCTGCTGGTGGTCGGTGGGCGCGAGCAGCAGCCCGATGGTCAGGCCGGCCAGCGCCAGCAGCAGCGCCGCGCCGGCGAACCAGGGCAGCAGGCGTCCGGCCAGCGGGTAGAAGCGCTGCGGTGCGGCGTAGTGGGTCCAGGACATCAGCCCGCCATTTTGCCTTGCCCACCCCGCCCCTCGTCGGGGGCGGCCCATGGCGGACCTGCGTGTTCCTTGACGGCGGTCTATTCCAGCGCAATGCGCAGGGCGGCGGCCGCCGCCAGCGGCGCCAGCAGCAGCCCGACCAGCAGCATCGCGCCAAGCAGCGAAAAGTGCGCGCCGACACCCAGGCCGGCCATGCTGGCGTCGACCGCGCCGGCGCCGAAGATCAGCACCGGCGTGGCCAGCGGCAGCACCAGCAGCGACAGCAACACGCCGGCGCCGCGCAGGCCGACGGTCAGCGCCGCGCCGATCGCGCCGATCAGGCTGAGCAGCGGCGTGCCCAGCAGCAGCGACAGGCAGAGCACGCCGGCGGCTTGCGCGCCCAGGTCGAACTGCAGCGCCAGCAGCGGGCTGATCGCCACCAGCAGCAGGCCGGAGGCCAGCCAGTGCGCCGCGGTCTTGGCCAGCACCAGCAACGGCAGCGGCGTCGGCGACAGCAGCAGCTGCTCCAGCGTGCCGTCGGCATGGTCGTCGGCAAACAGCCGGCCCAGCGCCAGCATCGACGCCAGCAGCGCCGCCACCCAGACCACGCCCGGGCCCATGCGGCGCAGCAGCTCGAACTGCGGCCCCACGCCCAGCGGAAACAGGCTTGCGACGATGACGAAGAACACCAGCGCGCTGCCGGTGTCGGCACGGCGGCGCAGCGCGATGCGCAGGTCGCGCTGCAACAGCGCGAGCAGCGCGGAGAGCTCGGCGCCGTTCATCCGAGCGCCAGGGTCTGCTGCGCCACTGCGTCGCTCAAGCCCACCGGCTGGTGGCTGGTCAGCACCACCAAGCCGCCGCGCCGCAGTTGCGCTTCGATCAGGCCCAGCAGCCAGGCGACG
>DAORHX010000448.1:0-3352 GCA_035438245.1 Rubrivivax sp. | reverse complement strand
CCTCGTTGGCCGACAGGAAAAGGTTCGCGCGCAACGGCAGCAGATAGCGCCACGGCGGCTGGCCGCGCGTGAACACGCCGCGCTCCACCTTCAGGCCGTAGTGCTGCGCCGAGCGGAACACGCGCAGGCCGGAGGCCGGGTCGTTGCGCGACAGCATGACCACCTCGACGCGCTCGATGTCCCCGGCATTGAAGGCCAGCAGCTTGCGCACCAGCGAGAAGGCCACGCCTGGCGGTGCCGGCTGCTCCAGCCGCTGCAGCTGCAGCTGCATGTAGGCGCGGTCGTCGCCGGCCTCGAACAGCCGGTTCTCCTCCTCGAAGTCGAACAGCGCGCGCGAGGCGATCGCGACGACCAGCTTGCCTTCCAGCGTGGCCGGCATCAGGTCCGCCCGGCCGTTGCGCAGGGGCTGGGCGCCCCCGCGGGGGGCAGCGAAGGCAGCGCGCTTGGGGGCCTCATTTCAGCGCGCCGCCCAGCTCAAGGCCGCCTGCACCACGCCGGCGTTGATCAGGTCCTGCACCAGCGAGGCGGCCAGCGTCACCACCAGGAAGGCGCGCGGCGCGGCGCCGTGCTGCAGCACGATGCGCTGCATCACCGACAGGCCCACCGGCATGGCGCCCAGGCCGAAGCCCATGAAGCCGCCGGCGGCCACCGCGCCTTCGCGCACCGCCTGCGCGCCCTGCGAACCCAGCGCCGCGGCGTGGCGCACCAGCGTCACCGCGATCAGCGTGGTCACGGCGCATTGCAGCAGCAGTGCGCTGAGGATCAGCCCGGCCGCCTTGGCTACCGCCAGCAGGTCCAGGCCCATCAGGCTCATCGCCAGGAACAGCCGCAGCGCGACGGTGCCGACCAGGTCCGCGGTCTGCAGGTCGACGCCGTGCTTGAACAGGTCGGCCAGGTTGGTGAAGGCCACCGCGGTCAGCAGGCAGGCCAGGAAGGGCGGCACGTTGATGCCACGGCCGCCGAGCCAGGCCTGCCAGGCCAGTGCGATGCCGATGGTCGCGGCCAGCATCAGCAGCTGGCGCAGCCAGCGGTCCGATTCGGTCCAGTGCCCGAAGCGCGCATCGTCCGACGCGGTGTGCAGCGTCACCTCGCCGTGCACCGGCGCCTCGGCCGGGCTGCCATCGGGGCTGCGCGGTGCACGCTGCAGCAACCGCGTGGCGACGACGCTGCCGAGCACACCGCCGGCCACCAGGCCGAGCGTGGCGCAGGCCATGCCGACGTCGAAGGCGTTCTTCGCGCTGGCCGCCAGGTCCTGGCCGGCCCAGGCGGCGGTGGTGCCGTGGCCGCCGAGGAAGGCGGCACTGCCCAGGAACACCGCCAGCGACGCCGGCTCGCCGAAGGCCCAGGCGACGCCGGCGCCGACCAGATTCTGCGCGACGGCCAGCAGCGCGATGGCCAGCGCCACCAGCGCCACGGCGGCGCCGCCGCCGCGCAGCGCACTCAGGCGCGCGCTCAGGCCGAGCGTGGTGAAGAACACCAGCAGCAGCGCGCTGCGCGTCTGCGTGCCGAAGCCGAAGCGCCAGCCCAGCAGCTGCAGCACGAGCAGCCCGATCGCCACCAGGAAGCCGCCGACCACCGCCGGTGGAATCGAATAGCGCGCCAGCAGCGGCACGCGCACGATCACGGCCGTGCCCAGGGCGATCGTCAGCAGCGCGGCGACCAGCGTCCAGAGTTCGTTGATGTCGACGGTTTGCATGTGGTGGGCCCCGACGCGCGCAGGTCGGGCCCGTGGCGCCTGGGTTGCAGGTCGCGCAGGCACCGCCTTGGCACCGGCATTTTGCTGCAGGCGAAGGCGGGTTCGACAGGCGCCGAGCCGCCGAAGCCCTTCACCGCAGACGACGCACAGGACGCACAGGCAGCGCAGAGCAAGACATCGAAGGCCTTCCTCTGTGCGACCTCCGCGACCTCCGTTCCTCCGCGGTGAAGGCTGTTCGACTTCGGCTGCCTGGCGCAGCGAGACCGCATCAGTTGCTGAAGCCGATCGGCGTGCGCCGCGCTGTGGCCTCGGGCAGGTCGTCCAGCGACAGCGTGGCGCGGCTGTCGAGCCGGGCGTTGCCGAATGCCGTCATCCAGGCGCGCCGCATCTCGCGCGGTGCCATGCGGCCCAGACGGTCGAGCACGGCATCGGGCGGGTCGGGGTCGAAGCGCCGGCCCCAGTCGTGCTCGGCGCGGATGCCGCGGTACAGGCGCAGCGCGATCGCTCGTGCCGCGTCGCGATCCGGCGCACGCACCTCGAACACGTTCATGCGGTTCAGGATCGGCTCGGGAATGGTGCGCTCGTCGTTGGCGGTGGCCACCCAGATCACCTGGCTGGCGTCGATCGACACTTCCGCGAACTCGTCGGTGAAGCAGCCGGCGGTGTCGTGCTCGAGCAGGCCGTACAGCGCGCCCAGCGGGTCGTAGGCGTGCTCGCCGCGCGCCTTGTCGATCTCGTCGACCACCATCACCGGGTTGGCATAGGCGCCGTCGACCAGCGTCTCGAAGATCTTGCCCGGGCGCGCCCCCTTCCACTGGCTGGACGCGCCGCTGAGCACCCAGCCGGCGGTCAGCGAACTCATCGACACGAAGCCCAGGCCGGTGCCCAGCAGCTGCGCCACGCGGCGCGCGAAATGGGTCTTGCCGATGCCCGGCGGGCCGAGCAGCAGCATCGGCGTGATCTCCAGGCCGTCGTGGCTGTCGCTGCACAACACCAGCTGGCGCTTCAGGTCGTCCAGCACCTCGTCGAAGTTGGGCAGCTCGTCGTACAGGTGGTCCATCGCCGGCAGCCCGGACGGCTTGACCTGGAAACGCTCCGGGCCCTTCTCGAGCATGCGCTCGTAGGTGGCGCGCAGCGTTTCGTGTTCGCGTGGCGGCAGCTTGTCCAGGCGCTTCTCGACATCGCCCAGTTGGTACAGGCTGCGCATCTGCGCGATCGGGATCTGTGCCGTCGCGACGGCCATCGGCACCAGCTCGTTGCCACTGCTCATCTCGATACCTCCGTGGGGCGGTTGAGGGCTTGGATGCATTCAAGCAAACAACGTGCCCCTGGCAGATCGGGAATTGACCTGTGATCCCCCCGCATGCGCGGGTCGGCAGCAGCGCAGCGGCGCGAGTGCTACTTCACCCAGGTGTTGAGCTGGATGATCGGCAGCAGCACCGCCAGCACGATCAGCATCACCACCACGCCCATGACGACGATCAGCAGCGGCTCGAGGATCGTCGCCAGCGCCATCGCGCGGCGCTGTACTTCGGCGGCCAGCTGCGCGGCGGCGCGGCCGAGCATCGTCGGCAGCTCGCCGGTCTGCTCGCCGAGGCGGGCGAACATCGCCAGCAGCCCCGGAAAGCGCTTCTTCGCCGCCAGCGCCGAGGCCAG
>DAORHX010000447.1:0-3355 GCA_035438245.1 Rubrivivax sp. | reverse complement strand
TTCCTCGCCGGGCTGCCGTTCGCGCTGGCCGGCAGCTACGGCGGCCACAGCTCGTGCGTGCAGATCGACGCCGGCGGCCCCGACTTCGTGCTGTGCGACATGGGCAGCGGGCTGCGCCCGTTCGGCCAGGCGGCGATGGCGCAGCGCGCGGGCAAGGCGCAGACCTTCCATGTCTTCATGTCCCACCTGCACTGGGACCACATCATGGGCCTGCCGTTCTTCGTGCCGGCCTTCGTCCCGGGCAACCGGCTCATCGTCTATGGCAGCCACCGCGAGATCGAAGCGGCGCTGCGCCGCCAGCAGGAGCCGCCGTCGTTCCCGGTCGGCTTCGACACGGTCTTCGAGGGGCGCGTGCAGTTCCGCCACCTCGACCCCGGCGTCGCACACGACATCGCCGGCCTGCGCGTGACGACGATGCTGCAGCGCCACACCGGCGATTCCTACGGCTACCGCTTCGAGGCCGGCGGCAAGGTGCTGGTCTACTCCACCGACTCCGAGCACCCGCTGGCCGACCCGGCGCACACCGAGCGCTTCGTGCAGTTCTTCCGTGGCGCCGACCTGGTGATCTTCGACGCCATGTATTCGCTGGCCGACGCCATCTCGGTGAAGGCCGACTGGGGCCACTCGAGCAACGTCGTCGGTGTCGAGCTGTGCCAGCTCGCGGGGGCGCGGCAGCTGTGCCTGTACCACCATGAGCCGGTGTTCGACGACGCGGCCATCGAGACGATGCTGGCCGAGACGCGGCGGCTCGAGGAGATCACGCGCACGAACACGCCGTTGCGCATCTGCGCCGCCTACGACGGGCTGGAAATCGGCCTGTGAATGCCGGCAGCCGCACGCTGCGCATCCGTGCCGCCTGTGCCGCGCTGCTGGTGCTGCTGGCGGCGCTGCTGCTGCAACGTGGCGCGCTGGTCGAGCGGCTGCAGTCGGCGTGGTTCGACGCGCACCAGGCGTTTTGGCCGCGCCAGGTGCAGACGCTGCCGGTGACGGTCGTCGGCATCGACCAGAAGAGCCTGAAGGAGCTGGGCCAGTGGCCATGGCCGCGCAACCTGCTGGCGCGGCTGGTGCGCACCATCCAGCGCGCCGGGCCGGCGGCCATCGGCCTGAACATCCTGATGCCGGAAGCCGACGCGCTGTCGCCCGAGCGGCTGCTCGCGCAGTCGCAGGTCGAGGACCGCGCGCTGGCCGAGGCGTTGCGCACGCTGCCGACACACGACGCGCAGCTGGCGCGCGCGCTGGCGCTGGCGCCGTCGGTGCTGGTGGTGGCGGGCACGGCCGAGCCGACCGCGCATGCGCTGCGTGCCGCGCCGGTCACCGTGCACGGTGACGGCACGCCGGCGCTGCCCGACTACCGCGGCGCGCTGACCAGCATCGACGAGCTCGCCGCCCAGGCCGGCGGCTGGGGGCTGATCTCCACCGAGAACTCGCGCGGCGTGATCCGCCGCATGCCGACGGTGGCGAGCATCGGCGGCACCCTGGTGCCGGCGCTGGCGCTGGAGATGCTGCGTGTCGCGCAGCAGGCACCTTCGCTGCAGCTGGCGGTGTCGGACGCGCGGGTCGACAGCGTCACCGTCGGCCGCCTGCGGCTGCCGACCGAGGCCGACGGCAGCGTGCGCCTGTACTTCTCGCGGCACCTGCCGCAGCGTTTCGTCTCGGCCATCGACGTGCTCGACGGCCAGGTGCACGACGCGGATCTGCGCGGCCAGCTGGTGCTGATCGGCCTGACCGGGGTGGCGCTGCAGGACACGCAGAACACGCCGCTCGGCGAGCGCATGTCGGGCAGCGAGATCCACGCGCAGCTGCTGGAGAACCTGCTCGACGGCACGCTGCTGCGCCGCCCCGGCTGGGCGCCGGCGCTGGAGGCCGCCGTGCTGCTGCTGCTGGGCGCCGCGCTGCTGTGGGCCGTGCCGCGATGGCGTGCCTGGCAGGCGACGCTGCTGCTGCTGGCCTGCATCGCCGTGCCGGTGCTGCTGGCCTTTGCCGCGTTCCGCTGGCGGTACCTGCTGTTCGACGCGCTGACGCCGTCGCTGATCCTGCTGCTGTTCTTCGGCGTGCTGCTGCTGCTGTCGCTGGGCGAAGCGACGCAGCAACGCGCCGCGCTGCAGCGGCTGGTGCAGTCGCAGCGCGAGGACAGCGCGCGCCTGTCGGGCGAACTGCTGGCGGCGCAGCGCGTGCAGACGGCGACGCTGCCGCTGCCCGAGCTGCTGCACGGCGACCCGCGCATCGAGCTGCATGCCACGCTGCAGCCGGCGCGCGAGGTCGGCGGCGACCTCTACGACTTCTTCATGCTCGACGAACGGCGGCTGTTCCTGCTCGTCGGCGACGTCGCCGGCAAGGGCCTGTCGGCATCGATCTTCATGGCCGTCAGCAAGGCGCTGTACAAGAGCACGATGCTGCGCTCGCCCGACGCCGACATCGGCGCGATCATGGTCGCCGCCAATGCCGAGGTGTCGCGCGACAACGCCGCCAGCCTGTTCGTCACCGCGTTCGCGGCGATCCTCGACCTGGACAGCGGCGAGCTGCACTACTGCAATGCCGGCCACGACAACCCGCTGCGCCTGCACCCGAGCTACGACGCGCCGCGGCGCATCGCCGACGGCGACGGCCCGCCGCTGTGCGCGGTGCCCGATTTCGACTACCGCGGCGCGCGCTGCCGGCTGCTGGCGGGCGAACTGCTGTGCCTGATGACCGACGGCGTGACCGAGGCGCAGACGCCGCACGGCCAGCTCTACGGCCACGAGCGCGTGCAACGGCTGCTGGCGCAGCTGCAGCCGCGCGACGTCGGCGCGCGTGCGCTGGTCGAGGCGCTGCATGCGGATGTCGCCGCCTTCGCCGCCGGCGCCGAGGCGGCCGACGACCTGACGATCCTGGCGCTGCGCTGGAACGGCCCGGCAGGGGGCGCGCGATGAGCCTGGCGCTAGCGCACGAGGATCTCGACGCGGCGGTTGCGCGCCTCGGCCACGCCGTCGGCGGTGGGCACGATCGGCTCGCGCTTGCCGCGGCCGACGACGACGATGCGGTCGACCGCGATGCCGCGCGCCACCAGGGCGCGGCGCACGACCTCGGCGCGCTGGCGCGACAACGCATCGTTGAACGGGTCGGTGCCGACCTTGTCGGTGTGGCCGATGACCAGCACGTCGGGCACCGGGCGCCGCGCGATCTCGGCGAACACGCCGTCGAAGTCGCGCTTCGATTCGTCGGTGAACTCGTCCCGGCCCTCGACGAAGTACAGCGTGAACTGCTGCGGCGGCAGCGGCCGCGCGGCCAGCGCCGCGCCGAAACGCTGCTGCACCTGTTCGGCGCTGGACGTGGCCTTCTGCGGTCCGCTGCGGGTCAGCTGCGCGGCCGCGTACGG
>DAORHX010000446.1:0-3355 GCA_035438245.1 Rubrivivax sp. | reverse complement strand
GAGCCTGCATGCCGCACCGGCCGTGGCCATGGCCGCCGGCGCCGACATCGAGCACGGTCTGAGCGCCGGCGAAGCCGCGCGCCGCCTGGCACGCGACGGGCCCAACGAGTTGCGCTCGGCGCCGCCGCTGCCGGCGTGGCGCCGCATGCTCGCGCAGTTTCGCGATCCGCTGATCTACCTGCTGCTGGCCGCGATCGCGATCTCGCTGCTGGCCTGGTGGGTCGAAGGCGCGGCCGGCTGGCCGGTCGATGCGCTGGTGATCGCGCTGATCGTCGTTGCCAACGCGGTGCTCGGCTACCTGCAGGAGGCCAAGGCCGAGAACGCCGTCGCCGCGCTGGCGCAGATGACCGCGGCGACATCCGCCGTGCTGCGCGACGGCCACCTGCAGCGCGTGCCCAGCAGCGAACTCGTGCGCGGCGACCTGCTGGTGCTCGGCGAGGGCGATGCGGTCGGCGCCGACGCGCGACTGGTGGACGCCGCGGCCCTGCGCGTGCAGGAGGCCTCGCTCACCGGCGAGAGCGAAGCGGTGCTGAAGGACCCGCAGACCTTGTCGGCGCCGGCAGCGCTCGGCGACCGCTTGAACATGGTGTGGAAGGGCACCGCGGTGGTCGGCGGCACCGGCCACGCCGTGATCACCGCCACCGGCATGAACACCCAGATGGGCGGGGTCGCGACCCTGCTCGAAGCCACCGCCGAAGCGCCGACGCCGCTGCAGACCGAGATCGCGCGCGTCGGCCGCATGCTCGGCATCGCGGTGGTCGTGATCGCGCTGGTCGTCGTCGGCACCGTGCTCGCGCTGTCGGATGTGCGCTCCGCCACCGACGTGGTCGACGTGCTGCTGCTGGGCGTGTCGCTGGCGGTGGCCGCGGTGCCCGAAGGGCTGCCGGCGATCCTGTCGCTGGTGCTGGCGCTGGGCGTGCAGCGCATGGCGCGGCGCAACGCCATCGTCAAGAAGCTGTCGTCGGTGGAGACGCTGGGCTCGGCCTCGGTGATCTGCTCCGACAAGACCGGCACGCTGACGCGCTCGCAGATGACGATCCAGCGCGTGGTCACGTCTGAAGGCGCGGCGCGCGTCAGCGGTGTCGGCTACACGCCCGAGGGCCGCATCGAAGCCGATGACGACGCGAGCGACACGGACGCCGCGGCGCTGCGCGCCGAGCAGATCGTCGTGCTCGGCGGCGGCAGCCTGGCCGGCAACGCCGAACTGCGCGAGACCTCGCCCGGCGTCTGGGCGATCGAGGGCGATCCGACCGAAGCCGCGTTCCTGGTGGCCGAACGCAAGCTGGGCAGCGCCGAGCGGCGCGCGCGGCGCTTCGAGCGCGTACGCGAACTGCCGTTCAGTTCCGAGCGCAAGATGATGTCGACGATCGAGATCGACCACGAGCAGCACGACGCGCGCGTCATCGTCAGCAAGGGCGCGCCCGACGTGCTGCTGGGCCGCTGCACGCGCGTGCGCGAAGGCATGCAGGTGCGAGCGCTCGACGACGCGGCGCGCGCGCGCGTCCTGGCCGACGTCGATCGGCTGTCCGACGAGGCCTTGCGCACCTTGGCGGTGGCGTACCGGCCGCTCGCGCCGGGCGAGGATGAAGGCGCCGCCGATCACACGCTGGAGCGCGAGCTGATCTTCGTCGGCACCGTCGGCATCATCGACCCGCCGCGCGCAGAGGCCGCGGTGGCGATCGCGCAGGCCCACCGCGCCGGCATCCGCGTGGTCATGATCACCGGCGACCACCCGCGCTCCGCGTCGCGCATCGCCGCCGACCTCGGCCTGGTCGAGCGCGGCGCAAGCGCGCTGTCCGGCAACGAGCTGGACACGCTGGGCGATGCCGCCTTCGCCGCCGCGGTGCGCCGCACCTCGGTCTACGCGCGGGTCGCGCCGGTGCACAAGATGCGCATCGTCGATGCCTTGCAGGCCGACGGCCAGGTGGTGGCGATGACCGGCGACGGCGTCAACGATGCGCCGGCGCTCAAATCGGCCGACATCGGCATCGCGATGGGCATCACCGGCACCGAGGTCAGCAAGCAGGCGGCGAAGATGATCCTCGCCGACGACAACTTCGCCACCATCGTCGACGCGGTGCGCGAAGGCCGCGCGATCTTCGACAACATCCGCAAGTTCCTGCGCTACCTGCTGTCGTCGAACATGGGCGAGGTGCTGACGGTGTTCCTCGGCGTGGTCGGCGCCGGCGTCATCGGTCTGAGCGGCGGCGACGGCGCGGTCGTGCTGCCGCTGCTGGCCACGCAGATCCTGTGGGTCAACCTGATCACCGACTCGACCCCGGCGCTGGCGATGGGCGTCGACCCCAGCGGCGACGACGTGATGGCGCGCGCGCCGCGCCGGCGCGACGCGCGCGTGATCGACGCGCGCATGTGGGCCGGTGTGTTCCAGATCGGGCTGGTGATGGCGCTCGTCACCTTGCTGGCGATCGACCTGTACCTGCCCGGCGGGCTGATCGAAGGCACGCGCACGCTGGACAACGCGCGCACCGCGGGATTCACGGTGCTGGTGTTCGCGCAGCTGTTCAATGCGCTGAACGCGCGCTCCGAGACGCGCAGCGCCTTGCACGGCCTGTTCGCCAACCCTTGGCTGTGGGGCGCGCTGGCGCTGTCGGCGCTGCTGCAGCTGGCGGTGGTGCAGGTCGGCTGGCTCAACCTCGCCTTCGGCACGGTGCCGTTGGACGCGGGGCAGTGGCTGGTCTGCGTGGCGCTGGGCAGCGTGGTGCTGTGGTTTGCCGAGGCGCGCAAGGCCGTGTTGCGCAGCGCCGGGCGGTGGTCGCGGCAGCGCGTGGCTGCTAAGCTTTGACGCAGCCCCGCGCAGCCTGACCTGCAGCGCAGGGGGCTTCGCACTACCGGGAAGGACGCCATGTCGAACCGAACCGATCCCACCGGCTGGATGTGGACCCACGCCTTCGAGCTCATCGAACAGACCGAACGGCTGCACCAGCGCTACTTCCGCCTGGCGGCGTCGCGGCCTGCATTGGCGAGCTGGGAGCCGCCGGTCGATGTGTTCGAGGACGAGCACGAGATGATCATCGTCGTCGCCATGCCCGGCGTGGCGCCCGAGCGCATCCAGGTGCGCGACGAGCGCGGCACGCTGGTCGTGCGCGGCGTGCGGCCGATGCCGCTGGCCGCCGCCTCGGGACATGCGGTGCGCCAGCTCGAGATCCCCTACGGCGTCTTCGAGCGCCGCATCACGCTGCCGCCAGGGCCGCTGGAGCTGGGCGAGCCCGAGCTGACGCAGGGTTGCCTGGTGCTGCGCATCGCCAAGCGCGGAGAGGTGCGCTGATGGACGAGCCGGTCGACCCCCCCAGCGCCGCCCCCGACGCACCCCCCAGCGCGGCACCGGGCGCGGCCG
>DAORHX010000445.1:0-3365 GCA_035438245.1 Rubrivivax sp. | reverse complement strand
GATGAAGCCGTCCCTGCAGGTCCGCCTGTCGCAGCACCTGGCGCTGACGCCGCAGCTGCAGCAGTCGATCCGCCTGCTGCAGCTGTCGACGCTGGAGCTGCAGCAGGAAGTCGAGCAGATGCTCGAGCAGAACCCGTTCCTCGAGGTCGATGACGACGCCGCGTCGTTCGATACCGCGCCGTCGGAGCGCGCGGCCACGACCGACAGCGCCGAGGCGGCGCGCGACCGCGACGACCACGAAGGCGACGGCGGCGACGGCGTCGCCGAGATGCAGGCCGGTGACTTCGGCAGCACCGAGCGCGAGGACTGGGAAAACGGCACCGAAGGCGACGACTTCGACGGCATCCGCGAGACCCCCGGCCAGAACGGCTCGGCGGCCAACGGCGAGGATGACGGCGGCGAGTTCGAGCGCGGCGGCGGCAGCATCTCGCTGCAGGAGCACCTGCGCACGCAGATGGCGGGCATGCGGCTGAGCGCCGACGACCATGCCGCGCTGCAGGTGCTGATCGAGTCGCTCGACGCCGACGGCTATCTGGCCGATTCGCTGGACGACATCGCCGCGCGGCTGGCCGAGATGCTCGGCATCGACGACGGCGAGGCGCGCGAGGAGCTGATGGCGCGGCTGCAATGTGCGCTGGCCTGGCTGCACAGCATGGAGCCTCTGGGCGTCGGCGCACGCTCGCTCGGCGAGTGCCTGAGCCTGCAGCTGCGCGCGCTGCCGCGCAGCCCGGCGCAGGCCGTGGCGCTGCAGATCTGCCAGCGCCACCTCGGGCTGCTGGCCAGGCGCGACCTGCGGCGGCTGGTCGCCGCCACCGGCGCCGACGAGGACGTGGTGCGCGAGGCACAGGCGCTGATCGTGCGCTGCGAGCCGAAGCCGGGCCGCGCGTTCGAGCACACCGAGACCCATGCGCTGGTACCCGACGTCATCGTGCGCCGCAGCGGCCGTGGGCTGAAGGTGGCGCTGAACCCGGACGTGATGCCCAAGCTGCGCATCAACGACCTGTACGCGCAGGCATTTCGCGGCGGGCGCGGCAGCAACGGGCACGCCGGCCTGAGCGCGCGGCTGCAGGAGGCGCGCTGGTTCATGAAGAACATCCAGCAGCGCTTCGACACCATCCTGCGCGTGTCCAGCGCCATCGTCGAGCGCCAGAAGAGCTTCTTCGCGCACGGCGAGATCGCGATGAAGCCGCTGGTGCTGCGCGAGATCGCCGACGAGCTGGGGCTGCACGAGTCGACGATCTCGCGCGTCACCACCGCCAAATACCTGGCCTCGCCGATCGGCACCTTCGAGCTGAAGTATTTCTTCGGCTCGTCGCTGAACACCGAATCCGGCGGCAACGCGTCGAGCACCGCGGTGCGCGCGCTGATCAAGCAGCTGGTGGCGGCCGAGGACACGGCCAAGCCGCTGTCGGACAGCCAGCTCAGCAAGATGCTCGACGAGCAGGGCATCCAGGTGGCGCGGCGCACGGTGGCCAAGTACCGCGAGGCGCTGAAGATCGCGCCGGCCAACCTGCGCAAGGCGTCCTAGGCGCGGCGATGCGCGTGTTCCTGCCCTGCGCGGCCGGCGTCGAAACCCTGCTGCGCGACGAGATCGGCACGCTGCTGCCCGGCACGCCGGCGCTGGCGCGCCGCGGCGGCGTGGCGCTGGGCACCGACGCGGCGGGGCTGATGGCGCTGAACATCGGCAGCCGCCTGGCGCAGCGTGTGCTGATCGAGGTGGCCGCAGGCCCCTATCGCGACGAAGCCGACCTGTACGCGCTGGCGCGCGGCGTCGACTGGGGGCACTGGATCACGCCGCGGCACACGCTGCGCGTCGACACCACCGCGCAGCGCAGCCCGCTGCGCAGCCTGAACTTCGCGGCGCTGCGCATCAAGGACGCGGTCTGCGACCAGTTGCGCGAAGCGCAGGGCGCGCGGCCCGACGTCGAGCTGCGCCAGCCCGACCTGCCGCTGCTGCTGCACCTGGCGACGACCCAGGCGACGCTGTATATCGACGCCTCGGGCGAAGCCCTGTTCAAGCGCGGCTGGCGCGAGGACAAGGGCGACGCGCCGCTGAAGGAGACGCTGGCCGCGGCGATGCTCGCGGCCGCCGGTTGGCGCGGCACGCCCGAGGCCGGCGGCGCGCTGCACGACCCGTGCTGCGGCAGCGGCACGATCGCCATCGAGGCGGCGCAGATCGCCTGCGGCATCGCCCCCGGCCTGCAGCGACGCTTCGCCTTCGAGCGGCTGCTGCCCTTCGCCACACCCGAGATGCGCGCGCTGATGCAGCGCCTGAAGAGCCAGGCGCGCGCCCGCGGGCATGCGCCGGCGGTGCCGATCTCGGCCAGCGACGTGTCCTTCCGCATGCTCGACTTCGCGCGCCGCAACGCGCAGCGCGCCGGCGTCGCGCACGCCATCGAATTCCACGGCGGCGACGCGTTGGAACGCGCGGCGCCGGCGCTGCCGGCGGCACTGCCCGGCACGCTGATGCTGAACCCGCCCTACGGTGCGCGCATCGAGGTCGCCGGCAAGGCAGCGCGCGCTTCCGAGCAGGACCGCGACACCCCGGGCGACTTCTTCCCGCGACTGGCGGCGCACTGGAAACGCGCGTACACACAGCATCCGGGCGGCTGGACCGCCTGGATCCTGAGCCCGGACCTCAAGCTGCCCGGCACGATGCGCCTGAAGGCCTCGCTGCGCGTGCCGATGTGGAACGGGCCGATCGAATGCCGGCTGTTCCGCTTCGAGCTGGTGGCCGGCTCGGCGCGGGATTGAGCGTCCCCTGCCGGGCGGGGCTCAGTTCAGCGCGCAGGCCCCGGGGCCGTCCGGATGGCCACAGCTGCCGCAGGGCGCCATCGGCAGCGGCGCCGCGGCCGTGGTCGACGCGGTGGCAAACACCGACAGCTGCTTGGCGAGCTGCGGCGACTGGCATCGCGGGCATTGCAGCACCGTGTCGGAGCGCACCAGCAGCTCGAAGGCGCTGCCGCAGTCCTGGCACGCGTATTCGTAGATCGGCATCGGGGGATTCCTTCCTCGGCGCGCATTGTGAACGCAGCGCGCGCTATCGTGCGCGGCCAAACAGGAGAAACGCAGCATGAAGATCGCCTTCTTCGGCACCGGCTTGATGGGCTCGGGCTTCGTGCGCCGCGCGCGCGCCAACGGCATCGAGGTCAACGTCTGGAATCGCAGCGCCGCCAAGGCGCGCGCGCTGGCCGCGGTCGGCGCCCGCGCCTTCGACGACCCGGCCGCCGCGCTGCAGGGCGCCGAGCGCATCCACCTGTCGCTGGCCGATGACGCATCGGTCGACGCGGTGCTGGAGCCGCTGGCGGGCGTCATTCCCGCGTCGACCTGGATCGTCGACCACACCACCACCGCCGTGCACCCGA
>DAORHX010000444.1:0-3372 GCA_035438245.1 Rubrivivax sp. | reverse complement strand
AGCCGACCCGCAGCTCGTGTGGGACTGGTACGCCGAGCGCCGCGAAGGCGTGCGGCTCGGTCAGCGCGTGCAATGCACGCTGCGCCGCGTCGGCCTGCGCACGGCCGACCGCGAAGCCGCGCAGGTGGCCGCCGCCGGCCATCAGCTCGGTGTCGTACAGCGGCGCGCCGTGCATGGCGGCCAGCGGCTCGATGACGGTGCGGGCCGGGTCGTCGATCAGCACCAGGATGTGCGGCAGTTCGAGCGCGGCATCGCGGCGCACCTCGATGCGCGGCGCCAGCCGTTCGACGATCGTGCCCTCGGTCGGCCGGATCAGGCTGCTCGAGGTCGGGCTGAAGTCGTAGTGCTCGAGATCCAGTTCGAGCATCAGGCCGCGACGCGTGCGTGCGCCGATGCGGCGTTCCACCAGCACCGCGCCGTCGTGTGCGACGAGCAGCGCATCGGCCAGATAGCGGCGCATCGCCGCCTGGATGCGCGCGATGCGCGCCGGCGCGTCGGCCGCGCCGAGGTAGGCCTCGGGGAAGATCAGCTGCAGCGTCGACGGCGCGTCGCCGACCTCGCGCTGCACCTGCTGCCAGTACTCGGGCTCGGCCGTGTACTGGTCGCAGGCGATGACCGCCCACTTCTTCGGGTCGATGCCGGGCCGCGGCAGCAACAGCCGGGGCAGCCTGAAGGCGCTGCTGTCGTTCATGGGCACGGAAAGTTCAGCGCGCAGCCAGCCCGGCCAGCCGGCGATGGATGAGGGCGTCGGCCTCGGCCATGATGCGCTCGATCAGCTGTTTGCAGCTGGGCACGTCGCGGATCAGCCCGGCCACCATGCCGCACGACCAGACGCCGGCGTCCATCGCGCCGTCGCGCATGATCTTCGGGTAGACGCCCGCCACCTGTTCGATGATGTCCTCGAACTTGATGCTTGCGCCCAGCGTGCGTTCCTTCTCCAGCAGCGCGTCGGTGGCGGCGTTGCGCAGCACGCGTTCGGTGTTGCGCAGCGGGCGCATCACCAGCCGCGTGTCCAGCTCGCTGGCGGCCACCAGGGCCTGCTTGACGTTGTCGTGGATCGGCGCTTCCTTGGTCGCCATGAAGCGCGTGCCCATGTTCATGCCCTCGGCGCCGAGGGCCAGCGCCGCCACCAGCGAGCGCCCGTCGGCCATGCCGCCGCTGGCGACGAACGGGATCCTCAGCTCCTCGGCCGCGCGCGGCAGCAGGATGAAGTTCGGGATGTCGTCCTCGCCCGGATGGCCGCCGCATTCGAAGCCGTCGACGCTGACCGCGTCGCAGCCGATGGCCTCGGCCTTCAGGCTGTGGCGCACGGAGGTGCACTTGTGGATCACCTTGACGCCGGCCTCGTGCAGCGCCGGCAGCCACTTCTGCGGGTTGTTGCCGGCGGTTTCGACGATCTTCACGCCGCCGTCGATGATCGCCTTGATGTAGCCCGGGTAGTCGGGTGAGCTCACCGTCGGCAGGAAGGTCAGGTTGACGCCGAAGGGCTTGTCGGTCATCTCGCGGCAGCGGCGAATCTCGCGCGCCAGGTCGGCCGGCGTCTTCTGCGTCAGCCCGGTGATGATGCCCAGCCCCCCGGCATTCGACACCGCCGAAGCCAGCTCGGCGAAGCCGACGTAGTGCATGCCACCCTGGATGATCGGGTGCTCGATGCCGAACAGCTCGGTGATGCGCGTCTTCATGAAGTCCTTTCCTGTGCGATGGGGGGCGAGGGTTGCGGGCGCGGCAGTTTAGCCTCGCCGGCGATGGGAGCGCGGCGGGCTTCTCGACACGAAGGCGCGGTGCCGTCGATGATCGACCCGGCGGCGACCCGCCGAGCGGGCCGCCGCGTTTTGCACGATGATCGGCCTGCACGAAAGAGGAGGTGTCGATGATCCGATCGCTGTTGCCGGCGCTGCTGCTGGCGCTGACCGCGCCGGCCTGGGCACAGCCGGCGCCGAGTTGCCCGCCGCTGCTGCAGCACAGCTTCGACCGGCTGCAGGACGACAAGCCGCAGTCGCTGTGCCAGTACGCCGGCCGCGTGCTGCTGATCGTCAACACCGCCAGCTACTGCGGCTTCACGCCGCAGTACGAGGGCCTCGAGGCGTTGCATGCGAAGTACGCGGCGCGCGGGCTGGTGGTGATGGGCTTCCCGTCGAACGACTTCGCGCAGGAGGCGGACAGCAACGCGAAGATCGCCGACCTGTGCTTCAACACCTACGGCGTCAAGTTCCCGATGTTCGCCAGGACCTTGGTCAAGGGGCCGCAGGCCAATGCGCTGTTCGTGTCGCCGGCGCAGGCCACCGGCCAGGTGCCGACCTGGAACTTCAACAAGTACCTGGTCGACCGGCAGGGCAAGCCGGTGGCCGCGTACGGCAGCCGCGTGGCGCCCGGCGACCCCGCGCTGCAGGCGGCGATCGAAAAGGCGCTGGCGCAGCGCTGATGCACGCCGCGCTGGCGCGCGCCGCGCTTTGGTCGTAATGTCGAGGCGTCGTCACCACCCCTTCGGGAGAGCCGCATGCACCGCGACGCCGCGCTACCGACCTTCCGCCTCGAACCCGGCGTGTCCCTCGCCCAGACTCAGCCGCGCTCGCACGCGGCGGTGACGCTGGACTCGCCGGCGCTGCAGGTGATGACGGACCTGACGCTGGTCAAGGCAGCGAGCACGCACCCGTCGACCAGCCTGCGCCAGGCCGAGCAGATGATGATCTACCAGGGCGTGCGCATGCTGTTCGTGGTCAGCGACATGCCGGCGCTCGAAGGGCTGATCACCACCACCGACATGAACGGCGACCGCACGATGCGCATCGTCGCCGAGCGCAACATGCACCACGACGAGCTGAGCGTCGGCGACGTGATGAGCCCGCTGTCGATGCTCGATGCGATCGAGCTGGACAGCATGCGCAACGCCTGCGTCGGCAATGTCGTGGCGACGCTGAAGCGCTTCGGCCGCAACCACCTGCTGGTGGTGCAGGCGGCCGGCGCGCAAACGCCGCAGCGCGTGCGCGGCGTGATCTCGCGCGCGCAGATCGAGCGCCAGCTCGGCCGTGCGATCGACATGGCGCCGATCGCCAGCAGCTTCTCCGAGATCGAGCGCGCGCTGGGCTAGGCTGGCCGCTGGCGCGGCAGCAGCATCAGCGCGACGAAGCCCGACAGCCCCAGCGCGGCCGAGCCCCACACCGCGCTGGCGCCCCAGCGCTGCAGCGCCAGGCCGAAGACGAAGGGTGCGGCCGCCTGCGCCACGCGCGCCGGCATGGCGATCCAGCCCTGGCGCGCACCGTAGGCCTGCGCACCGAACAGCGCCAGCGGCAAGGTGCCCTTGGCGATGGTCATGATGCCGTTGCCGGCACCGTGCAGCAGCGTGAACGCCATCGCCGCCGGCGCCCCGGCCAG
>DAORHX010000443.1:0-3375 GCA_035438245.1 Rubrivivax sp. | reverse complement strand
CCCCGCACAGGCCGCTCCTACAGCGGACCGTGAAGTTCGGCTATGCGCCGTCAGCAGGCACTTGGGTTGGAGGCCCTACGCGAGATCAGCGGGCCGCGGTGGCGACCGGCTCGCTGAGGCTGTGCAGGAAGGCCAGCAGGTCGTCGGTCTGCCCTGCGCTCAGCCGCAACGGCACGAGGATGGCTTCGCCGTCGGCATGCAGCCGGTTCTGATCCAGCTCGGAATAGTGGCGCAGCACGTCGCGCAGCGTCGCCAGGCTGCCGTCGTGCATGTACGGCGCGGTGTGCGCCAGGTTGCGCAGGCTCGGCACCTTGAACTCGCCGAAGTGGCGGTGTTCGAGCAGCACGTGGCGTGTCGGCGTGGCGGTGCTGCGCGTCGCGTCGTCGTTGAACGGGCCGAGCAGGTTGTAGCGGCTGCGCTGCAGCGCCTGGATGCCGCCGTGGCGGCCCGGGTCGACCTGGCCCTTGGCGATGAAGAAGGGCCTGCCGATGTCGCTGAACTCGCCGTTGCTGAAGGTCGGCCCGCCGTGGCAGACGTAGCAGCGGCCGCGGCCGAGGAACAGCGCCAGACCGCGCTGCGCCGCCGCCGGATAGGCGGCCGCGGCGACGCGGTCGCCGCGCGCGACCGCGTCGCGGAAGTCGTCGAACGGCGTGCGCGACGTGACCAGCGTCTGCTGGAACGCGGCCAGCGCCTTGGCGACGTCGACCGCCACCGTTTCGTCGTCGTCGCCCGGCGCGTGGCCGAAGCTGCTGTGGTAGCCGGCGCGCAGTTCGGGCTGTTCGCGCACGGTGCGCGCCAGCTGCGCCAGGCTGCTGCCCATCTCGCGCGCGTCGAGCAGCGGGCGCAGGCTCTGCGCCCACAGGTTGTCGTTGGCGCCGTCCCAGCCGAACCAGCGCTGCTGGCCGACGTTGGCCAGCCCCGGCGTGTTGCGCATGCCCGGCTGCAGGCCCTGGGCGCGCGGCAGGCCGTCGCTGAAAGCCCGCGCACTCTGGTGGCAACTGGCGCAGGAGCGCTGTGCGTCGCGCGACAGCCGCGGCTCGTGGAACAGCGCGGCACCGAAGGCGATCGCCGCCGGCTGCCCCGATACGCGGTTCGACGGATCGTGCACCGCCGGCGGCGGCCAGGGCCCCAGCGCCAGGATGCGCGGGATGTCGTCGTCGTGCAGTGGCGACGCCAGCGGCTGCGTGCCGGCGGCGCCGGGCAGCAGGGCGGCCAGCGCGAGCAGCGCTTCCCCGAGCCTCACCCGACTTGCAGCGATTGCACCAGCCGCAGCGGTGTGCTGCCCGAGCCGCGCAGCTCGAACACCAGCTCCCAGCGGCCGGGCATGTGGAACATCAGCCCTTCGGCGCGGTAGGCGCCCGCGCCGCGCGACTGCACGCTGGGCCGGTAGTTCATGCCGTGCCGGTGTTCCGGCATCGTCGCGTCGACGCGCACCTCGGCCGGCAGGGTGGCGCCGTCGCGCGCGCACAGCACGAAGTCGATGACGAAATGCCGGCCTACCGGGATCGGCGCCGGCGTCGACCTGTAGGCCACGACGAAGGGCGGCTGCTCGATGCGCTGCACGTCGCTGCCCAGCGCTTCGCCGCAACCCAGCGCACTGCCGGCGGCGAGCCCGGCGATGGCGGGCAGCCACAGCGGCGTCATGGCGCGCTGCCTGGCTTCCAGGACCCGAACAGCGCCTCGGCATTGCGCCAGGCGATGCGTTCGGCCAGCGCCGGCGGCAGCTCGGCCAGCCAGGCGCGCGACCAGTTCGCGTGTTCGACGACGTAGGACCAGCGCTCGGGCGTGAAGGTGTCGGTGCCGACCATGAAGCGCTCCGGGAACTCGCTGAACAGCGCGCGCCACTCGCCCGGCACCTTGCCGCCGCTGCCGTGCTCGCTGCGGAAGGCCAGGTCGGCCCACAGGTTCCTGTGCCTGCGCAGCGCTTCGGCCACCTTCTCCGGCCGCTCGAAGCCGGCATGGGCCCACAGGATGCGCGCCTGCGGGTCCTGCCTGAACAGCCGCTCGATCGCATCGGCATCCGCATGGGCATGCAGCACCAGCCGGTGCTGCCGCGCCAGCGCCACCAAACGCCGCGGCACCGGCAGGTCGGCATCGGCGCCGTAGAGATGGAACTCGCCGATCGCCGCATAGCGCGCGTTGCGCAGCCGCTCTTCGAGAAAGCCGATGACGCTGTCGTCGCGCACCCAGCTGCCGATCTCGCCGCGGCTGCGGTACGGCCGCAGCGACGGCACGATCAGCTCCGGTGCCTCGGCCAGCAGGCGCTGCGTGCCGGCATCGCCCGAGCTGGACACCAGCGCGCGCTTCAGCCCGGCCTTGCGCAGCATCGCCACCGCGTCCTGCGGCGGCAGCATCTCCCAGGCGTCGTGGCTGTAGTGCAGGTGGGCGTCGAAGATCGGCAGTTCGGCCGCCGCGACGGGCAGCGCGGCGAGCAGCAGGCAGAGCAGGGCGGTCCGGCGTCGCATCGTCAGGCCTCCGTGGGGCGGGCGCCTTCAGTCTGCCGCAGACTCGGGCTGCGTGCTCGCCACCACCCAGTCGGCGTAGGGGGCGAAAGCCTGCACCGTGGGCAGCGCATGGATCGCCGGCAGCTGGTACGGATGGATGGCGCGGATGGCGGCTTCCAGCTCGGCATAGCGCTCGGCGCGGGTCTTGAACAGCAGCCGGAACTCGCCCTGCTGTTCGACCTGGCCCTGCCAGCGGTAGACGCTTTCGATGGCGCTGATCTGCGCGCAGGCGGCCAGCCGGCGTTCGACCATCGTGCGCGCCATCGCCCGCGCTTCGTCCGCGCTGCCGACGGTGGTGACGACGAGCCAGGGCGTGTGGGCCATCGGGTGCTCCAGCCTGCGATGGCCCGCAGCATAGCCGCCGCGCCGGCGCGGTGCCGTCCTATCGGGGCTGCCGCAGCAGCGCCGCGCAGCACAGGGCGGCGAAGAGCACGAGCGCCAGCCACTTCGCGCCGGACATCGCGGCCGACAGCGCGTAGACCCAGCCGATGCCGAAACGCGGCGCCTCGGTCAGCCAGGCGTGCAGCAGGTTCTCCACCGCATCGAAGGCCGCCGCCAGCGGCAGCGCGGCGCCAGCCAGCGTGCGCAGCGGTGCCGGCAGCGCCGCGAACAGCGCCGTGCGCCGCGCCACGCACACGCCGAAGGCGGCGTACGCGCCGAGCAGCAGGAAGTCGAACGGCAGCTGCGCGCGGTAGCGCGCCAGGCCGTCGGGCCCCCAGGCGTGCACGACCTCGGCGAAGGCGCGCGGCGTGGCCGCGAACTGCAGCGCGAGCACGCCGGGCTCGAGCGGCCGCAGCCACACCGCCAGCGCGACGAACAGCGCCAGCACCGCCGACCCCAGCGCGACGACCATGCTCAGCGCAGCGAGATC
>DAORHX010000442.1:0-3375 GCA_035438245.1 Rubrivivax sp. | reverse complement strand
CTCGGCCTGCGCGGCCTCGGCCTGCACCTGCGCCTGTTGCTGCTGCTCGGCACGGCGGCGGCGCAGCATGCGCTCGCGCACGTAGTCCTGGAAGGACAGCGTGCTCATCGACAGCCGTTCGACGTCCTGCTCGACGCTGGTGTCGCTGGCCGCCTTGGCCGGCGCTGCGGCCACCGGCGCGGCAACGACGCGCTCGATCTGCTGCACGCCGTCGGGCGCCATCGCCATGACCTCGACGCCTTCGGCGCAGGGCCGCGTCGACAGCACCACCGCATCGTCGCCGAAGGCCTGGCGCACCAGGTTGAGCGCATCGCGCGAGGTGCGCGCGGAAAAGCGTTTGACATTCATGTGCTAGCTCCAATCACCGAGCCGATGCGGATCGAATGTGTTTCGGGAATTTCGCTGTGCGACAGCACCTTCAGCCGCGGCGCCGCGCGCTTGAGCAGCCGCGCCACCGGCGCACGGATCAGGTCCGGCACCAGCAGGCACGCCGGCACGCCCAGGTCTTCCTGCGTGCGCGCGCTGTCGGCGGCCTGGCGCGTCAGCGTCTCGGCCACGCCGGGGTCGAGCGCGGCGCCGTGCGGCGAGTTCAGCGCCTGCGTCACCAGGCGTTCGAGTTCGGGGTCGAGCGCGATCACGTCCAGCTCGCGCGCCGCACCGTAGATCTGCTGCACGATGGCCGGCGACAGGTGCACGCGGATGCGCCGCGCCAGCTCGGCGGCGTCGCCGGTGGCGGCGGCATGCTCGGCCAGGCATTCGACGATGCTGCGCATGTCGCGGATGTGCACCCCCTCTTCCAGCAGCAGCTGCAGCACCTTCTGCACGGTGGCGATGCCGATCATCTTCGGAACCACGTCTTCCATCAGTTTCGGGGCGAGCTTCGTGACATGGTCGACCAGCGCCTGCGTCTCGACGCGGCCCAGCAGCCGCGCGGCATTCAGCTGCATCAAGTGTGAGAGGTGGGTGGCGACGACGGTCGGGCAATCAACCACCGTAAACCCGGCCATCTGGGCCATTTCCCGGTGGCGCTCCTCGATCCACACCGCGGGCAGTCCGAAGGCCGGATCGATGGTCTTCGTGCCCGGCAGCGCCTGCGTCGCGCCGCCCGGGTTGATGGCCATCCACATGCCGGGGAAGGCCTCGCCCTCGCCGACCACCGCGCCGCGCAGCGTGACGCGGTACATGCCGGGCTTGAGCTCGAGGTTGTCGCGGATGTGCACCGCCGGCGGCAGGAAGCCGACGTCCTGCGCGAACTTCTTGCGCACGCCCTTGATGCGCGCCAGCAGGTCGCCGGAGCGCGCCTTGTCGACCAGCGCGATCAGCCGGTAGCCGACCTCCAGGCCCAGCGTGTCCACCGGCACCAGGTCGTCCCAGCTGGCCTCGGCGTTCGGCGGCGCGGCTTCGGGCTCCTTCGGCCTGGCCGCGGCCGCGCGTTCGCGCTGCTCGCGCCTGTGCACCCACGCGGCGAGCGCGCCGATGCCGGCGGCGATCAGCAGGAACACGAAGTGCGGCATGCCGGGCACCAGGCCGAGCACGCCGACGATGCCGGCGGTGACGACCAGCGCCTTCGGCGAGCCGAACAGCTGCGCGCCGATCTGCGCGCCGATGGCGTGTTCCTTGCCGACGCGCGACACCACCATCGCCGCGGCCACCGAGATCAGCAACGCCGGCACCTGCGCCACCAGCGCGTCGCCCACCGCCAGCAGGATGTAGCTGCTGGCCGCCTGCGCGGCGCTGAGATCGTGCTGGGCGACGCCGATGACGAAGCCGCCGACGATGTTGATGAACAGGATCAGCATGCCGGCGATGGCATCGCCGCGCACGAACTTGCTGGCGCCGTCCATGCTGCCGAAGAAGTCGGCTTCCTCGGCCACCTCGGCGCGGCGCTGGCGCGCGGCCTTCTCGTCGATCAGGCCGGCGTTGAGCTCGGCGTCGATGGCCATCTGCTTGCCCGGCATCGCGTCCAGCGTGAAGCGCGCGCCGACCTCGGCGATGCGCTCGGCGCCCTTGGTGACGACGATGAAGTTGATGACCACCAGGATGGCGAAGACGATCAGGCCGACGGCGAAGTTGCCGCCGATCAGGAAGTGGCCGAAGGACTCGATCACCTTGCCCGCCGCGCCGGGGCCGGTGTGGCCTTCGACCAGCACCACGCGCGTCGACGCCACGTTCAGGCTCAGCCGCATCAGCGTGGTGATCAGCAGCACGGAAGGAAAGGCCGCGAAGTCCAGCGGCTTGACCATGTGCGCCGAGATCATCACCACCATCAGCGCCATGGCGATGTTGAAGGTGAACAGCAGGTCCAGCGCGAACGCCGGCAGCGGCAGCACCATCATCGCCAGCACCAGGATGACGAAGGCCGGCACGCCCAGCGACCTGAGCACGCCGGCGCGCGCGCCGAGCACGGCTTGCAGCTTGTGCATCAACGCATTCACACGCCGGCCTCCGCGGTCTCATGCAGCGGGTCGAGCTCGGGCGGCACCTTCAGCTCGGGCAGCGGCGCCGGCTCGGCACCCCGGCCCTGCAGATGCGCGCGCAGCTGGTAGACGTGCGCCAGCACCTGCGCCACCGCGGTGAACAGCGCCGCCGGCACCGGCCCGTCGAGCTCGGCGTGCGCGTACAGCGCGCGCGCCAGCGGCGGTGCCTGCAGCACCGGCACCTTGGCACCCTGCGCGGCGTCGCGGATGCGCAGGGCCATCAGGTCGGCGCCCTTGGCGACGACACGCGGCGCGCTCATGCGCTCGTCGTCGTACTTCAGTGCCACCGCGAAGTGCGTCGGGTTCATCACCACCAGGTCGGCGCCCGGCACCGCGGCGAGCATGCGCCGGTTGGCCAGTTCGCGCATGCGCGCGCGCTGGCGCGACTTGGTCTCGGGGCTGCCTTCGGACTCGCGCTGCTCCTGCTTCACCTCCTGCACGCTCATCTTCAGCGTCTGCGCGAGCTGGTGGCGCTGCAGCGGCACGTCGACGATGGCGAACAGCGCCAGCGCCAGCACCAGCAGCAGCACGCCGCCGAGCACCACGCCGCCGGCATGCGCCAGCGCCGCCGGCAACGGCATGGCCAGCGCCTCGGCGAAGCGCGGCAGGTTCAGCTTCAGATAGAACGCGCCGATCGCACCGAGGATCAGCGCCAGCAGACAGGACTTCAGCGTATTGAGCAGCTGGCGGCCCGACAGCATGCGGCCCAGGCCTGCGAGCGGATCGACCTTGTCGAACTTCGGTTGCAGCGCCTTCAAGCTGAAGTTCCAGCCGCCGCTGAGCACGCCGGCGAGCACGGCGACCACGAGCATCAGCACGCCGATGCCCAGCACCAGCAGCAGCGCCGGCTGGCCCAGCTGCGCCAGGCGCTGCGCCATCAGCTGCGGCGCGGCCAGCG
>DAORHX010000441.1:0-3389 GCA_035438245.1 Rubrivivax sp. | reverse complement strand
GCAGCGTGCGCCCGATTCCCGACGACGCGCTGATCATCCTGCCGGTGCGCGGCGTGGTGCTGTTCCCGGCCACGATGTTCCCGCTGGCCATCGCCGGCGCCAAGGCGCAGGCTGCGGTGCAGGAGGCGGTGCGCCTGGAGCGGCCGATCGGCGTGCTGCTGCAGCGCCAGCCCGAGGCCGAAGACCCCGCGCCCGGCGACCTGCACTGGGTCGGCGCCAGCGCCGCGGTGTTGCGCTATGTCACCACCCCCGACGGCATGCACCATGCCGTCGCGCGCGGCCTGCGGCGCTTTCGCGTGCTGCAGGTGCTGGAGGGTTATCCGTTCACCGTCGCCCAGGTGCAGTACTTCGACGACCCCGAGCAGGTCGACTCCGAGGTCGAAGGCCGCGCGCGTGCGCTGAAGCAGCGCGCGCTGGAGACGCTGGAGCTGCTGCCGCAGGTGCCGGCCGAGATGGTCGCCGCGCTGCAGGCCATCGAAAGCCCCGGCCAGCTCGCCGACGTCATCGCCGGGCTGCTGGACATCGGCGTCGACGAGAAGCAGTCGCTGCTCGAGACCTTCGACCTGAAAGCACGGCTGGACCGGCTGCTGCAGATCCTGGCCCACCGCATCGAGGTGCTGAAGGTGTCGCGCGAGGTCGCCGAGCGCACGCGCGAATCGATCGGCGACGTCAACCGCAAGCACCTGCTGCGCGAGCAGATGCGCACCATCCAGAAGGAGCTGGGCGAGGGCGACGAGGCCGCCGCCGAGATCGACGAGCTCGGCCAGGCGATCGCCGGCGCGCACATGCCCGAAGAGGTGGACAAGGCCGCGCGCAAGGAGCTGAAGCGGCTCGAACGCATGCCCGAAGCGGCCGCCGAATACTCGATGCTGCGCACCTATCTCGACTGGCTGATCGAGCTGCCGTGGGCCGAGCCGGCCGAGCAGCCGATCGACATCGCGCAGGCGCGGCGCATCCTCGACGAGGACCACTTCGGCCTGGACAAGATCAAGCGCCGCATCCTCGAACACCTGGCGGTGCGCAAGCTGAACCCGTCGGGCCACGCCCCGATCCTGTGCTTCGTCGGGCCTCCCGGCGTCGGCAAGACCTCGCTCGGGCAGAGCATCGCCAAGGCCACCGGGCGCAGCTTCGCGCGGCTGAGCCTGGGCGGCGTGCACGACGAGGCCGAGATCCGCGGCCACCGCCGCACCTACGTCGGCGCGATGCCGGGCGTGGTGATCCAGAGCCTGCGCAAGGCCGGCACGCGCAACGGCGTGATGATGCTCGACGAGATCGACAAGCTCGGCGCCGGCGGCTTCCACGGCGACCCGGCGTCGGCGCTGCTCGAAGTGCTGGACCCGGAGCAGAACGCGAGCTTCCGCGACACCTACCTCGGCGTGCCCTTCGACCTGTCGCGCGTGATGTTCATCTGCACCGCCAACGTGCTCGACACCATCCCCGGCCCGCTGCGCGACCGCATGGAGATCATCCAGCTGCAGGGCTACACGACGCAGGAGAAGCTGCAGATCGCCCGCCGCTACCTGGTGCCGCGCCAGCTGGCGGCCAGCGGGCTCGATGCCCAGCGCTGCCGCATCAGCGACGCGGCGCTCGCCGCGATCATCGAGGACTACACGCGCGAGGCCGGCGTGCGCAGCCTCGAGCGCGAGATCGGCGGCGTCTTCCGCCACGTCGCGATGCAGGTCGCCGAAGGCAGCGTCGAAGGCCTGGGTGTCGAGGTGGCGGACCTGCGCGCGATCCTCGGCGCGCGCAAGTTCGAGTCCGAGGTGGCGATGCGCAGCGACATCCCCGGCGTGGCCACCGGGCTGGCGTGGACGCCGGTGGGCGGCGACATCCTCTTCATAGAGGCCGCGCGCATGCCGGGCAGCGGGCGCCTGATCCTCACCGGCCAGCTCGGCGAGGTGATGAAGGAAAGCGCGCAGACCGCGCTGTCGCTGGTCAAGGCGCGCGCCGAACGCTTCGGCATCCCGGCCGAGCCGCTGGACAAGTCCGACATCCACATCCACGTGCCGGCCGGCGCGACGCCGAAGGACGGGCCGAGCGCGGGCGTGGCGATGTTCGTCGCGCTGAGCTCGTTGCTGACCGGCCGCGCGGTGCGCAGCGACGTCGCGATGACCGGCGAGATCAGCCTGCGCGGCCTGGTGCTGCCGATCGGCGGCGTGAAGGAGAAGGTGCTGGCCGCGCTGCGCGCCGGCATCGGCACCGTGATGCTGCCGGCGCGCAACGAGCGCGACCTGGACGACATCCCGGCCGATGCGCGCGCGCAGCTGCGCTTCGTGTGGCTGGAGCAGGTCGACGATGCGCTCGAGGTGGCGCTGCCGCCGGCGGCGCAGGGGCTGCCAGTCGACTCGAACTGAGCTGAGTCGGCGCGCCCGGCAACTCGAGATGCGCCCGACCTGTTGGCGCTGGCCGCCCCCGCAAGACCGTCCAGAGGCCCGCGCTGCGCTGCCGCATCGTCGGCCTGCAGGCCTTCCTCGACAGCCTGGGCGCCTGAGGCGTGATGGCGGCGGTGCGGCCCACCGCTGGCAGCCGCCCTCCAGGCTTCAGCGCACCAGCAGCACCGGCACGCCGGCCAGGTGCAGCACGCGCTGCGCGACCGAGCCGATCAGCAGGCTGCCGACCGCGCCGCGGCCGTGCGTGCCCATCACGATCTGGTCGACGCCGCGTTCGCTGGCGACACGCACGATCTCGGCCGCCGGCTCGCCGCGCGCCGCCTGCGTGACCACGTTGGCCAGGCCGCCGGCGCGGGCGTAGGCCAGCGCCTCGGACAGCAGCCGCTCCTGTTCGGCGCGCTGCGCGCGCTCCACGCCTTCCAGGTCGAAGGGCGGCAACTCGCCGTAGTAGACCATCGGCGCGGCGACGTTCAGCAGCAGCACGCGCACGCCGTCCTTGATCTGCGGCGCCAGCCGCGCCACGGCATCGAGCGCGCGCCGCGCGTGCGCCGAACCATCCACCGCCACCAGCCACTGCAACATCGCGTGTACCTCCGTCGTCCGCTTCGGGTCCGCCATCGTCTGCCGCGCGTGCGCTGCTGTCCTTGCGCGCGCGCAACCGGGGCGCAACCGGGGGCGCCGCCTCACTCGCGCTCGACGCCCTCGGGCATCGGCACGAAGCGCACGTCGAGCACGTCGCGTTCGCTGTCGTGGCCGTCGGGCGAGCGGTCGATGACGCGCAGCGCCTGGGTGCCGCCGGGCCCCACCGGGATCACCAGCCGCCCGGGCCGGGCGAGTTGTGCGAGCAGCGCGCCCGGCACCTCCTCGGGCCCTGCGGTGACCACGATGCGGTCGTAGGGCGCGCGCGCCGGCCAGCCCTGCCAGCCGTCGGCCACCCGCACCTCGACGTTGCCGATGTGCAGCTGCCGCAGGTGCTCGCGCGCCAGGTCGGCCAGCGCG
>DAORHX010000440.1:0-3395 GCA_035438245.1 Rubrivivax sp. | reverse complement strand
CGAGAAGGCGCGCAAGCTGCACAAGAGCCGCGGCCAGATGCTGCCGCGCGAGCGCATCGAGGCGCTGCTCGACCCCGGCTCGCCGTTCTTCGAGATCGGCCAGCTCGCCGGCGCCGACATGTACGACGGGGTTCCGCCCGGCGCCACGATGATCACCGGCGTTGGCAAGGTCAGCGGGCGCTGGTGCATGCTCATCGTCAACGATGCCACGGTGAAGGGCGGCACGATGTTCGGCATGACGACCAAGCGGCACACGCGGGCGCAGCTGTTCGCCTGGCAGCACCGCCTGCCGTGCATCACGATGGTCCAGTCCGGCGGCGCCTTCCTGCCCGACCTCGCCAACATCTTCCCCGACGACGGCCAGGGCGGCTCGGTCATGTACAACCAGGTGAAGATGTCGGCCGAAGGCATCGCGCAGATCGCCCTCGTGCACGGCCCGTCGACCGCGGGCGGCGCGTATGTGCCGGCGCTGTGCGACGAGGTGGTGATCATTCGCAACCGGGGCGCGATGTTCCTCGGCAGCCCGCAGCTCGTGTTCGCCGCCACCGGCGAGGTGGCCGATGTGGAGTCGCTGGGTGGCGCCGAGATGCACAGCCGTCTGAGCGGTGTCACCGACCATCTTGCCGACGACGATGCCCATGCGCTTGCGATCACGCGGCGCATCGTCGAGCACCTGGGCGAGCCGCCGCGCCTGCGCTGGACGCGGGCCGAGCCCGAGCTGCCCCAACGCGATCCGCGCGAGCTGGCCGGGCTGGCCCGGGCCGGCGAGGTCGACGGCGCCGACTGCCGCGAGATCGTCGCCCGCCTCGTCGATGGCAGCCGCCTGCAGGAGTTCAAGCAGCTGCACGACGAGACGCTGGTGTGCGGCTTCGCGCGCATCGAAGGCTTCGAGGTCGGCATCGTCGCCGGCAACGGCGAGCTCACCGCGCAGGCCGGCGCCAAGGGCGCGCACTTCATCGAGCTGTGCGGCCAGCGCGACATTCCGCTCGTGTTCCTGATCGACTCACCGGGCTTTGCCGCCAGCGACCAGCCAGGCCAGCAGACGGTGGGCAAGCACGGCGCGAAGCTGCTCAACGCAGCGGCCAATGCCGACGTGCCGAAGTTCAGCATCATCACCGGGCGCGCGCATGGCGCCGCCTACCACGCGCTGTGCGGGCGCGGCTTCAAGCCCAATGCCTTGCTGATGTGGCCGGGCGCACGCGCGTCGGCGGCGGCCGGGGCGCCCGAGGAAGAAGCCGGCGCGCTGAACTGGGCGCGCCAGCTCTGGTGCGACGCTATCGTCGAGCCCGAGCAGACGCGCGCCGCACTGGCGCAGTTGCTAGACGTCGCCGGGCGCTGCCCCGCTGTGCCGACCGCCTACGGCGCGTTCCGGATGTAGCTCGGCGTCAGCCGCCTGCGCCGGCGGCGTGCCGGCCGACGAACTCGACGAGCAGGCGGTTCACCGCGTCCGGCGCCTCGAACGCCACCCAGTGGCTGGCGTCCGGCACCGTCGCGCACTCGATGTGGGGCGCGGTGCGGCGCAGGTAGTCGGCCCGCGCGGCCGTGTCGGGCTGAGGCAGCGGGTCGCGCTCGGGCAGGATCGCCAGCACCGGGCAGCGCACGCGCGCCAGGCTCGGGCCGAGCGTGTCGCGGTAGCCGAGGAAGCGCGACTTGAAGCGCGTCATGCCATGGTTGCGGCGCTGCATGGCCACCGTGAGGTCGTCGATGCGGGCCGGGTCGCCGATCATCATCAGCTCGAGGTTGCGGCGGTGGGTTGCGTTCGCCTCGGCGTCGCTCGCACCATCGGGCACCGGCCGCAAAGGCGGGCGGTGCCAGCTTCCGGGCGGAAAGCCTCCTGGCGCCAGCAGGCCAGCGGCGAACACGCGCTCGGGCAGCTGCGCCGAGAGCCACGCCGTCATCACGCCGCCCCACGAGAAGCCCGCCACGGCGAAGCGCGTGCCGGCCGGCACGAGGCCGCCGTTGACGGCCGCGAGCAGATACGCGCCGTAGCCGTCGAGGTCGGCGTCGTTCGGCACGTCCAGCGACTCGCCCATGCCGGGCAGGTCGGGCACCACCAGGCTGAAGTGCCGCGAGAGCGGCTCGATGTTGCGCACCCAGTGCGTCCACGAGCCGGTGCCGCCGTGCAGCAGCAGCAGCGTCGGGCCGGTGCCGACGCGCAGCGCCTTGACGCCGGCGGCGATGACGGTCTCGATCCTCAGGTCGGGGAAGAACGCCTCAGGCCGGATGTCGTGCATGCTGGCGATGTCAGAGCGTCGCGTCGGTGCCGAGCACGTTGGTGATCTGGCTCGACAGCACGCCGCCGTTGCCGTGGCACAGCGCCAGCTCGGCACCGGCCACCTGGCGCTCGCCGGCCTCGCCGCGCAACTGGCGCACCGCCTCGACCAGCGTGAACATGCCGTACATGCCCGGGTGCACGCACGACAGCCCGCCGCCGTTGGTGTTGACCGGCAGCGCGCCGCCGGGCGCGATCGCGCCGCTGGCAACGAAGGGGCCGCCCTCGCCCTTGGCGCAGAAGCCGAGGTCCTCGAGGAACAGGATGGTGTTGATCGTGAATGCGTCGTACAGCTCGACCACGTCGATGTCGCTCGGGCTCACGCCGGCCATCGCGAAGGCCCGCTGCCCGGAGTCGATCGCCGCGGTGCGCGTGAGATCGGCCATGGCGACGATGTTCATGTGCGTCGTCGCCGCCGCCGCACCGAGCAGGTAGACGGGCCTTTTCGGCAGGTGGCGGGCGCGGTCGGCGCGCGTCATCACGATGGCCGCGCCGCCGTCGGTGACGAGGCAGCAGTCGCGCGCCGTCAGCGGGCTCGACACCATGCGCGAGGCGAGCACGTCGGCCACCGTCAGCGGCCCGCGCATGAAGGCCTCGGGGTTCAGGTTCGCCCAGCCGCGCGCCGCCACCGCCACCGCCGCCAGCTGCTCGCGCGTGGTGCCGTACTCGTGCATGTGGCGCGACGCGGCGAGCGCGTACGACGTGGCGGGGAAGATCGGCGCGTACGGCGCCTCGTGGGCGAAAGGCTTGACCGACGAGATCAGCTTGCCCGATGCGGTGCGCTGGTTGCTGCCGTAGAAGATGAGCGCGGTGTCGCACAGGCCTTCCCTGAGCGCCATCGCCGCCATCAGCGTGTACGACAGGAAGGTCGAGCCGCCGGTGCGGTTGTTGTCGGTGAACTTCGGCTGGATGCCGAGCATCTCGGCGATCAGCAGTGCCGACAGCGGGTTCGCGTTGCCGGGCAGCGAGCCGAACACCGCGTCGACGTGGCGCGTGGTCAGCCCTGCCTCGGCGAGCGCCTTGACGCTGGCCTCGACGGCGATCTCCTCCGAGCTGCGGCCCGGCGCCTCGCCCAGGCCGGCGAGCGCGGCGCCGACGATCGCGGCGCTGCCGCGGATGCTGC
>DAORHX010000439.1:0-3397 GCA_035438245.1 Rubrivivax sp. | reverse complement strand
TCTGCACCATCTCGACCTTGTCGAACTGGTGCTGGCGGATCATGCCGCGCGTGTCGCGCCCGGCGCTGCCGGCCTCGGAGCGGAAGCACGGGCTGTGCGCGGTGAGCTTGATCGGCAGCTGCTCGGCCGGCAGGATGCGCTCGCGCACGCTGTTGGTCAGCGAGATCTCGCTGGTGGAGATCAGGTACTGCTCGGCCTGCTCCTCGTCGCCGCCGCGCAGCACCCAGAACATGTCCTGCTTGAACTTCGGTAGCTGCCCGGTGCCTTCGAGGATCTCGCGGTTGACGATGTGCGGCGCGTAGCACTCGGTGTAGCCGTGCTCGCCGGTCTGCACATCCAGCATGAACTGCGCCAGTGCCCGGTGCAGCCGCGCGATGGCGCCGCGCATGAAGGTGAAGCGCGATCCGGCGAGCAGCGCGCCGGTGTCGAAGTCGAGCCCCAGCGGCGCGCCGAGGTCGACATGGTCGCGCACCGCGAAGTCGAAGGCCGGCGGCGTGCCCCAGCGCCGCAACTCGACATTGGCGGCCTCGTCGGCGCCCACCGGCACGCTGTCGTGCGGCAGGTTCGGCAGGCCCATCAGCATATCGTTGAGCTCGGCCTGGATGTGCTCCAGCACCGCCGCACCCTCGGTCAGCTGCTCGGCGATGCCGCTCACCTCGGCCATCGGCGCGCTCGCGTCCTGGCCCTTGGCCTTCAGCTGCCCGACCTGCTTGCTCAAGCTGTTGCGCCGGGCCTGCAGCTCCTCGACGCGCGTCTGCAGCGACTTGCGCTCGGCCTCCAGCGTGCGGAACCGGTCCACGTCCAGGAAGGGCTGCGGGTTCTTGCGCGCTTGCAGGCGCGCGATCACGCCATCGAGGTCACGGCGCAGCAGGTTGATGTCGAGCATGGTGTCCTTGTGCCTTGGGTAGCGGTGGCAGCCGGTGCCGCAGCGCGGCGCGGCATCAGCGGTCGACGGCGGGCGCAGCCTGCAGCTCGGCCATCGAGCGGTCGCCCAGGCCCATCGGCAGCGGGAAGTGCACTTCCTCGCGCACGCCGGCCATGTGGCGCACGCTCAGCGCACCGAGTGCACGCAGCCGCTCGATCACCTGGCGCACCAGGATGTCGGGCGCCGAGGCCCCGGCCGTCAGGCCGACGCGCCTGCGGCCTTCGAACCACGCGGGCTGCAGGTCGTCGGCGGCATCGACCATGTGCGCCGGCGTCCCCAGCCGCTCGGACAGCTCGCGCAGCCGGTTGCTGTTGCTGCTGGTCGGGCTGCCGACGACGATGACCACGTCGACGCCCGGCGCCAGCACTTTGACCGCGTCCTGCCGGTTCTGCGTGGCGTAGCAGATGTCCTGCTTCTTCGGTTCGCGCACCTCGGGAAAGCGCCGCTTGACCGCCGCCAGGATCTCGGCCGCGTCGTCGACGCTGAGCGTGGTCTGCGTCACCACCGCCAGCTTGGTGCCGCGCGGCTGCACGCGCTGCACGTCCTCGGTGTCCTCGACCAGGTAGATGCCGTCGTGCAGCTGGCCCATCGTGCCTTCGACCTCGGGGTGACCCTTGTGGCCGATCATCACGAACTCGTAGCCTTCCTTGGCCAGCTTGGCGACCTCGACATGCACCTTGGTGACCAGCGGACAGGTGGCGTCGAAGATGCGGAAGCCGCGCCGGTCGGCCTCGTCGCGCACCGCCTTGGCCACGCCGTGCGCGCTGAACACCAGCGTCGCGCCCGGCGGCACGTCGGCCAGGTCCTCGATGAAGATCGCGCCGCGCGACTTCAGGTCGTTGACCACGTAGGTGTTGTGCACGATCTCGTGGCGCACGTAGATCGGCGCGCCGAACTTCTTCAGCGCGCGCTCGACGATCTCGATGGCGCGGTCGACGCCGGCGCAGAACCCGCGCGGCTCGGCCAGCAGCACTTCGGCAAGCGTCGGCCCGGCCATCACAGCACCCCGATCAGTTGCACTTCGAAGCTCACCGCCTGGCCGGCCAGCGGATGGTTGAAGTCGAACAGCAGCCAGTCGCCGCCGACCTCGCGCACCACGCCGGCGAATTCGCCCTGCCCGTCGGGCGTGGGGAAGCGCAGCACGTCGCCGGGGGCGTAGTCCTCGTCCGGGTCGCCCATCTGCTGCAGCTCGCTGCGCGCCACGCGCTGCAGCATGTCGGGGTTGCGCTCGCCGAAGGCTTCGCCGGGGGCCAGCGCGAAGGTGCGATGCTCGCCTTCGGCCAGGCCGATCAGGCGTTGCTCCATCGCCGGCGCCAGCTGCCCGCTGCCCAGCGACAGCGTCGCCGGCTTGGCGCCGAAGGTATCGACCACGGCGGCGCCGTCAGGGCCGCTGAGGCGGTAGTGCAGCGTGAGGAAGGAGCCGGGCTGGACGAGATTCACGGGACGGCGCGTCGCATAGACTGGCCGCGATTCTACGAGGCCCCCGCTGCCGCATGCCGCTGAAGGACCTGCCTGCCGAGATGCGCCCGCGCGAGAAGCTGCTCGCGCGCGGCGGCGCGGCCCTGAGCGATGTCGAGCTGCTGGCGCTGCTGCTGCGCACCGGGCTGCCCGGCCGCGGCGTGTTCGAGCTGGCCGCGCAGGTGCTGCGCGAGTTCGACGGCTTCGCCGGCCTGTTGCGCGCCGAAGCCGCCGACCTGCAGCGCATCAAGGGCCTGGGGCCGGCCAAGCGCGCGGAGGTCGCCGCGGTGATGGAGATGGCGCGGCGCGCGCTGGCCCAGCCGCTGCAGGCGAGTCCGGTGTTCGATGCGCCGCAGCAGGTCAAGGACTATGTCGCGCTGCACCTGGGCGCGCGCGCGCAGGAGGTCTTCGCCGTGCTGTTCCTCGACGGCCAGCACCGGCTGCTGACGCTCGAGGAGATGTTCCACGGCACTCTGGCACAGACCAGCGTCTACCCGCGCGAGATCGTTCGGCGTGCGCTGCAGCTGAATGCCGGCGCGGTGATCCTGGCGCACAACCACCCGTCGGGCGTGGCCGAACCGTCGCGTGCCGACGAGTTCCTGACGCAGACCATCCGCAGCGCGCTGCAGCTGGTGGACGTGCGCGTGCTCGATCACCTGATCGTCGGCCAGGGCGCGGTGCTGTCCTTCGCCGAACGGGGGCTGCTGTGATCAAGGCGCGCAGCCTGCAGGACCTGGCGCCGCTGCGCGAGACGCTGCGCCGGCGCGAGGCCGAGGCGCAGCGCGTGCGTGCCGCCGAGCAGGCCGAGCGGCAGCGCCGCGAGCAGGCGCACGACATCCCTCTTCGAATTGCTCGCCGCCGAACCCTCCTCCGGAGTCCAGGCAGTGCTCGGACATTTTCTTTTCGTCCACATCCATCCCTATTCTGATGGCAACGGCCGCATCGGCCGATTCATCCTGAACACGTTTCTCGCCTCCGGCGGTTATCCCTGGACCGTAATCCGCGTCGAGCAGC
>DAORHX010000438.1:0-3410 GCA_035438245.1 Rubrivivax sp. | reverse complement strand
CCCGATGGCACACGATGTGGCCGACATCTTGAACCAAATCCTGTCGGCGCTGCGCTTGAGCGTGGCGCAACTCAAGGCCAGGGGCCGCTATGCCGAAGATGTCTTCTGAAGCCACGCCGGCGACGCGCCGGACTCTGCACGGCCCCACCATGGGCACGCGCTGGTCGGTCACTCTGGACGAGTTGTCGGCCACCAATTGTGGTGCGCTGCGCCACGAACTTGCCGCCGCCGTCCAGCGGGTGGATCAGCAAATGTCACCATGGAAGGCCGACAGCGATTTGGTGCGCCTGAACCAGGCGCCGGCGGAAAGTTGGGTTCCCCTGCCGCCCGAGATGCTCGCGGTGCTGGAGCGCGCCCTGGGCGTCGCACGCCTGAGTGCGGGCGCCTTCGACCCCACGGTGGGCGCGCTGGTCGATGCCTGGGGCTTCGGCGCGGCAAATCAACAACCGGATCCGGCGGCCATCCATGCGGCGCGCAGTGACGGCCAAGTGGCCGGTTACACCCGGCTGGAGCTCGATCTCACGGCAGGCCGCGCGCGCAAGCACGCGCCGCTGCAGATCGACCTGTGCGGCATCGCCAAGGGCTACGCGGTGGACCGCATGGCCGAGGTGCTGCGGCGCCACGGCCTGCGCCACGCACTGGCCGCGCTCGACGGCGAACTGCGCGCCGTCGGCGCGCAAGCCGGCGACGAGCCCTGGGCCGTGGCACTGGAGCGCCCCGAGCCCAGCCGCCGCGCGGTGCACGGCGTGATCGAACTGCAGGATCTGGCCGTCGCGACTTCGGGCGACTACCGGCACTTCGTGCGCGTCGGCGACCTGCAGCTGGCGCACACCATCGATGCGCGCCGCGGCGCGCCGATGAACAACGCCGTGGCCTCGGTCAGCGTGCTGGCAACGAGTTGCATGCACGCCGACGCCTGGGCCACCGCTTTGTTGGTGGCCGGGCCCGGCGAGGGCTTGGTGCTGGCGCAGCGCCAGGGGCTCGAAGCGCTGTGGCTGCTGCGCCGCGGCGGCACGCTGCTGGAGTTGGGGCTGGGGCGCTTCGGCGCCGCCGCGACGGCTGGAAGTCTCGCCGATCCAGCGGCGCGGTGAGCAAGCGGTTCAGCACCGGCTCGACACTGCCGGTGCACGGTCCGTGTCCGTCGGGTGCCTCCGCGTGCGCCGCCGATGGAGGCAAACGGCGCGGCCGTTCACGCGGCGTTCATGCGGCGTGCGCGACGATGCGGGCCATCATCAACCCAACCCAGGAGTTCGAGATGAATCGATCGATCCCTCACCGCATCGCGGCGAGCGCCGCCGCCGTCGTGCTGGCCGCGGCTGCGGGCGCCGCCGCGGCGCAAGCGGCCCCGTCTGTCCCCGCGGCCCCTGCGGCCCCTGCAGCCGCGGCAATGAACTTCCAGCAGATCGCCGATCGCGTCGTCGCGCAGGGCTACAGCGACGTGCGCGAGATCGAGCGCAAGAGCGACAAGCTCTACGAGGTCGAGGCGCACGATGCGAAGGGGCGGCGCGTCGAGCTGTCGGTCGATGCGCGCAGCGGCGAGGTGCTGCGCGAAAAGGCCAAGCGATGAGCCGCACGCTGAAAGTCCTGCTGCTGGCGGCCGGTGGCGTCGCGGTGGCGCTGTGGACACTGGCCGCCTTGGGCGCAGGGTGGCTGCTGCAGGCCGCCGCGGGCGCGCTGGACGGCGGATCGTCCGCCGCCGCGATGCAGGCCGTCACCGTCTGGACCGAGCGGCCCTGGGTGCGCCACTGGCTGGACCCCGACGAGGCCGCCGTGTTGCTCGACGCGGTGGACTGGCTGCTCGGCCTGGGCGGCGGGCCGCACGCCTGGCTGGGCACGGCGCTGGTCGTTCTGGGCGCTGCCTTGGTGATGGTCTGGGCCGGTGGCCTGGTGCTTGCGCTGCTCGCGGCACTTCTTGCCGTGGCCTTGCTGCGCCGCCTGGCGGCATGGTTGCGCGACGGTGTGCGCTGGCCGTGGGTGTCGCGCGAGCCGCATGCCGCCCCGCTCGCCAAGGCCACGCCCCCGGACGCGGCGTAGCGCCGCGCAGGGGCTTGCAGTGCGAACCTGCCGGGCCGCCCTGTCAACTTGCCCTGCGCCTCGGCCATGAAGGCGGCGCCGCCTTCCTGCCGGCAGGCGATGAAGCGGATCTGGTCACGGTGCTCGTGGAAGCCGTCCAGCACCGCCAGGTAGCTCTCGCCGGGCACGCCGAAGACGGTGTGCACGCCTTGCGCGATCAGGGCTTCGACCAGGGCGTGGCCGGCGGGTCGTGTGGTCATTCGTGTCTCCATCGGGGCGTTCCGGCCATTGTGCGGAGCGTGGCATTTAAGGCCACCTTAAGCGGCCTCGTGCACAAGCGTTGGCATGCACCCGACGCTGCGCGCCCCGGCCGCCCTCGCATCGACTGCGGCAGCACTGCTGCTGGCCCTGCTCACCTGGCGCGTGCGTAGCGCAGGGGCCAGCCTGCCCAGCGACCTCTTCTGGGCCGACACCCTGCAGGCACTGCACTCGCAGCAGCTATCCGCACTGATGCTCGCGGCGCATCGGCTGCAAGGCTGGCTCGTCGCCATGTCGACCCTGCTGTGGGCCGGCATGCTGGCCTGGCATCGGCGCTGGGCGGCGCTGCGGCTGCTGGCCATCGCGCTGCCCGGCGGCATGCTGGTCAACGTCGGCCTGAAGCTGCTGATCCATCGCCCGCGCCCCGCCCTGCCCGCGGCGGTGGGCGCGCACGGCTTTGCCTACCCCAGCGGCCACGTGGTGGCGATCACGCTGTTCTGCGGCTGCCTGCTGCTCGAAAGCTTCCGCGGCACATCGAGCGCCGCCTGGCGTGGCGCCGCCTGCATCGTGGCGGTGGCCGTGGTGGCGCTGGTGGCCGTCAGCCGCGTCTACCTGGGTGTGCACCAGGCCAGCGACGCGGCCGCGGGCCTTCTGCTGGGCGTGGCCTGGCTGGGCGTGTGCCTCGCGGCCGCTCAAGCCCCGGGCCGCGCCGGCGGCTCGAAGACGATGCGGTAGCTGCGCCGGCCGCGCTCGGGCTGCTCGGGCCGCTCGAAGCGCGCGTCGTGCACGGCGGCGATGCGTTGCACCACCTGATGCCCCAGGCCGAGGCCCAGCCCGGCGTGGCTGCTGGCGGCGCCGCTCGGCGCGCAAGGCCCGTCGTCGCTGACCTCCAGCGTCGGTGGCCGCGGCCGCACCGCCACGTCGATGCAGGTGCCGCTGGGCGTGTGTTGCAGCGCGTTTTCGACCAGGTTGCGCAGGGCGATCTGCAGCAACACCGCATGCCCGTTGATCACGCACGCCTGCGGCGCATCGACCGACAGCTCGTGGCCGCTGTCGACGGCCGCCTGCGCGTATTCCGCGGCCACGCCGCGGGCCAGTTCGGCCAGTTCGACGGGCTGCGCGCTTTCGGTCAGCTCGGT
>DAORHX010000437.1:0-3421 GCA_035438245.1 Rubrivivax sp. | reverse complement strand
CCTTGCGGTACTGCACGAAGCCGGGCTTGTCGGCGATGCGGTCGTAGAGCTTCATCGCGTCGTTATTGCTCTCGTGCGTCAGCCAGTGCACGCGCGCGCAGCCTCGCGCCTTGGCTTGTGCGTACACGTGTTCGATCAGCCGGCGCCCCAGGCCCTGGCCGCGGCATTCGGGCGCGACGAACAGGTCCTGCAGGTAGCAGGAATAGTCCTTCATCCAGCAGCTGCGATGGTCGATGCTGTGCACCAGGCCGCGCACCACGCCGTCGACCTCGGCGACATCGCAGTGCATCGGCTCGGCCGGGTCGAAGAAGCGCTGCCAGGTCGTGCGGCTCACGTCCTCGGCGATGTCCACGCGATAGAAGGCCTGGTAGCCGCGCCACAGCGGCATCCACACCGCGAATTCGTCGTCGCGGGCGGCACGGATGCGGATGCTCGGCATGGGCTGATCCTCGGGTTGCGGCGGCCGATTGTTGCCGATGGCCACGCTTATGATCGCCCGGTCGCGCCAGGGGCGCAGGCCGGGTGGGGCGATGAAGGCGAGTGCGGGCAAGGTGCTGAAGCGGGCCATCGCCGTGGTGCTGGCGCTGCTGGTCGTGGTGTTCGCCTGGCGCACCTACGACGCGCTGCGCGCACCGCACCTCGAGCTGTGGCACACCTTCGCGCCGCACGAAGCCAGCGCCGAGCAGATCGCCAAGCTCGACTGGGCCGGCTACCTGCAGCACGAAGGCAAGCTGTTCGACGAGGTGCGCGCCGAGGTCACCGACCAGCTCGAGCCCGAAGACCAGGTCGAATCCAACCGCTACTACAGCGGCAGCCCGATCTACCCGGGCCGCTTCGAGACCGACTGGAACCGCTCCTACGTGATGATGCCCAGCGGCACGCCGCTGGGCGCGGTGGTGCTGCTGCACGGCCTGACCGATTCGCCCTACAGCCTGCGCCACGTGGCGCGGCGCTACGTGCAAGACGGCTGGGTGGCGGTGGCCATCCGCCTGCCCGGCCACGGCACGGTGCCCGCCGGCCTGGGCAGCGTCGAGTGGGAACAATGGATGGCGGCCACGCACCTGGCGGTGCGCGAGGCGCGGCGCCTGGCGCCGGCGTCGGCACCGCTGCACGTGGTGGGCTTTTCCAACGGCGGTGCGCTGGCCATGAAGTACGCGCTGGACGTGCTCGACGACCCGAAGCTCGCCCGCCCCGAGCGCATCGTGCTGTTCGCGCCGATGATCGGCATCACCAGCATGGCGCGCTTTGCCGGCGTCTTCGGCTGGCCGGCCTTCCTGCCCCGGTTGGACAAGGCGGCCTGGCTGGGCATCGTGCCCGAGTTCAACCCCTTCAAGTACAACAGCTTCCCGGTCAACGGCGCGCGCCAGTCGTCGCTGGTGGCGCGCCGGCTGCAGGCGCAGATCGACCGCCATGCGCGCGAGGACAACCTGAAGGGGCTGCCGCCGGTGCTGACCTTCCAGTCGGTGGTGGACTTCACCGTCAGCACGCGCGCCATCGTCAGCGCGCTGTACGCCAAGCTGCCGGCCAACGGCAGCGAGCTGGTGCTGTTCGACCTGAACCGCAACGCGCGCTTCGGCCCGTTGATGCGCAGCAGCGCCGACACCGTGCTGACGCGGCTGCTGCCCGATGCGCCGCGCAACTTCGCCACCACGATCGTCACCAACCTCAGCCGCAGCAGCGACCAGGTGGTGGCGCGCAGCATCGCCGCCGGCAGCACCGAGGAGACGGTGCGCGAACTGAACATGGTGTTCCCGCCGGGCGTGTTCTCGCTGTCGCACCTGGCAATCCCCTTCCCGCTGAGCGACTCGCTGTACGGCCTGCAGCCCGACACCCGCGAGGACTACGGCGTCAACCTCGGCACCATCGCCACGCGCGGCGAGCGCGGCCTGCTGGTCGTCAGCATCGACTCGCTGGCGCGCATGTCGTCGAACCCGTTCTTCGATTTCCTGATGGAGAAGGTCGAGCAGGGCATCGCGCCGCGCGCGCAGAGCAAGCCCTGAAGCCCGGCGACGCCGCTCTGTCGTGGAGCGTGCGCATCTACAGAAAACCAACCCGCACGATGAAGACTCCGCTACCCGGCCTGAAACGCCGCGCCTTGCTTGCTGCCGCCGCCGCAGCGGGCCTCACCGGCTTCGACCTCAGCGTGCGTGACGGCGTGCTGAACAAGTGCCTCGGGCCGCTGCCGCCCGCTCTGCGCGACAACCCGCAGGTGCGCGCCGCCTGGCAGGGCCTGGACGCGACCAAGGTGTGGGACATGCATATCCACGTCTTCGGCGACGGCGATTCGGGCAGCGGCCTGTGGTTCAACCCGCGCATGAGCCAGCTGTGGCGCCCGGTGGAATACCTGCGGCGCAAGATCTACATCAACGCCTCGTGCATCGAAGACAAGCCCGGGCGCATCGACCTGAGCTTCATGGAGCAGCTGCTGGCGCAGAGCCAGGCGATGGCGCCCGGCTTCAAGGCCATGCTCTTCGCCTTCGACTGGGCGCGCGACGAGGCCGGCGTGCCGATGCGCGAGGTGTCCACCTACCACGCCGGCGACGAGCTGCTCGCCAGCCTGGCGGCCAAGCACCCGGCGCACTTCGAATGGGTGGCCTCGGTGCACCCCTACGACCCGGCCGCGCTGGACCGGCTGGACGCCGTCGTCGCACAAGGCGCGAAGGCCATCAAGTGGCTGCCCACCGCGCAGAACATCGACCCGGCCAGCCCGCGCTGCGACCGCTACTACGCCAGGCTGGCGAACCTGAAGCTGCCGCTGATCACGCATGCCGGCGAGGAGCAGGCGGTGGTCGGCTTCGGCGAGCACCTGGGCAACCCGCTGCGCCTGCGCCGGCCGCTGGATGCGGGCGTGCGCGTCATCGTCGCGCATTGCGCCTCGCTCGGGCATGCCGAGGACCCCGACGCCAAGGTCAAGAGCGGCCAGCCGACGAACTTCGAGCTGTTCACGCGGCTGATGGACGAGCCGCAGTACCGCCCCACGCTGTTCGGCGACATCTCGGCGGTGGTGCAGGCCAACCGCATCGACGTCATCCCCACGCTGCTCGCGCGCCGCGACTGGCAGGGCCGGCTGCTGAACGGCTCGGACTACCCGCTGCCCGGCGTGGTGCCGCTGATCGACCTGCGCAAGCTGGTGGCGCGCGGCATGCTGGCCGAGAACCTGATGGAGCCGCTGCGCCAGCTGCGCCATCACAACGTGCTGCTGTTCGACTTCGTGCTCAAGCGCAGCCTGTCCTTGAAGGGCCAGCGCTTCGCGCCGCAGGTGTTCGAGACCGCGCCCTTCTTCGCGCGCTGAAGGGCTGCCTGCGACGGCTCAGGCCGGTTGGCAGGCCTGGTGTCGGCGCAAAGCGGCCGAATTCCAACAGCCACCGTCGTCGCGCTTCGGCACGGCGCGGCAGGCGGCACCCGGCAGGGGCTCATGCTG
>DAORHX010000436.1:0-3439 GCA_035438245.1 Rubrivivax sp. | reverse complement strand
GTCCAGGGCTCGGCGCCGAAGATGCCGACCTTCAGCGAGCTGGCGCGCGGGTCCAGTCCCTGGCGCTGCATCTCCTCGACGATCACCTGCATGTAGCTGGGCGTGACCATGATGATGTCGGGACGGAAGTCGGCGATCAGCTGCACCTGCTTCTCGGTATTGCCGCCGCCCATCGGCACCACGGTGCAGCCCAGGCGCTCGGCGCCGTAGTGCGCGCCCAGGCCGCCGGTGAACAGCCCGTAGCCGTAGGCCACGTGCACGATGTCGCCGGCGCGGCCGCCGGCGGCGCGGATCGAGCGCGCCACCAGGTCGGCCCAGGTGTCGATGTCCTGGCGCGTGTAGCCGACCACCGTCGGCTTGCCGGTCGTGCCGGAGCTGGCATGCACGCGCACCACCTGCTCGCGCGGCACCGCGAACATGCCGAAGGGGTAGTTTTCGCGCAGGTCCTTCTTGGTCGTGAACGGAAACCTCGTCAGGTCGGCCAGCGATTTGCAGTCCGACGGGTGCACGCCGGCGGCATCGAACGCGCGCCGGTAGTGCGGCACCTTGTCGTAGGCGGTCTGCAGCGTCTGCTGCAGCCGCTGCAGCTGCAGCGCCTGCAGCTCGTCGCGGCTGGCGCGTTCGATCGGCTCCAGCTCGCCGGGCTGCGGTTGTTTGACGGGCATGGTTTCCTCCAGGCGGATCAGTCCGCCAGCGCAGGGCGGCCCTTCGCGGCATAGGAACGGCCGCGGAACACGGCGATGCGCTCGCCGCGCTGGTTGCGCACCTCGCAGTCGTAGACGCCGGTGCGCCCCGAGCGCGACACTTCGTGGCAACGCGCGGTGAGCACGTCGCCGAGGCGCCCCGGCGCCAGCAGGTCCACCGCGAAGCCGGAGGCCACCGTCAGCTCGTTGTAGGAGTTGCAGGCATAGGCGAAAGCCGAATCGGCCAGCGTCGCGATCAGCCCGCCGTGGCAGATGTCGTGGCCGTTGAGCATCTGCTCGCGCACCGTCATGCACACGCTCGCCTCGCCCGGCGCGACCTGCAGCACCTGCAGCCCCAGCCAGCGCGACGCGCGGTCGTTGCGCAGCATGCCGTCACGTACCGTTTCGGCGACCTGCTGCGGCGTGGGAGCGTCGGTGTCGGGCATGCGCAGGTCTCGCTTCCGCTTCGAAACACAACCAACCGAGCGGTCGGCAAATCTTAGCGGCACACGATGGCCGATGCAATGCAACGCGCTGCGTGTATACCCCGACACATGGCACGACCGTGTGCGGTGCTTGAAGCCGGCGCCTCACGCCCCATTTGCACGCGATGTCGATCGACGCCCCGCTGGCTTCCCTGCTGGTGCTGCTGCTTGCGGTGGCGGCGGCGCTGCTGCTGCAGCCTTGGTGGGCACGCCGGCGTCTCGCGCGGCTGAGTGGTCGGCCGTTCCCGCGAGCCTGGTCGCGCATGCTGCGGCGGCGCGTGCCGCTGGTCGCACGGCTGCCGCCGCCGTTGCGACAGCGGCTCGAACAGCGCATGCAGGTCTTCATCGCCGACAAGCCCTTCATCGGCTGCAACGGCCAGGCCATCGGCGACGAGGTGCGCGTGACGATTGCCGCACAGGCCTGCCTGCTGCTGCTCGGGCGGCCGGACGAAGCCTGCTATCCGCGGCTGCGGCAGGTGCTGGTCTACCCGGAGCCCTTCGTCGTGCCGCAGCGGCGCAACCTGCCCGGCGGCGTGGTCAGCGACGTGCCACAGGCGCTGGCCGGTGAGTCCTGGAGCCGGGGCCAGGTGATCCTGGCCTGGTCCGAAGTGCTGGCCGGTGCCGCCGACCCCGGCGATGGCCGCAACGTGGTGCTGCACGAGTTTGCGCACCAGATCGACCAGGACAGCGGCGAGGCCGACGGCCGCCCCTGGCAACACGACCCGGACGCGCGCCGGCAGTGGGCCGCGGCGATGGACGCGGGCCTGGCGCACTTGCGCGAAGCGCCGTCGCTCACGCTGGACGACTACGGCAGCACCGATCCGGCCGAGTTCTTCGCGGTGGCCACCGAAGCCTTTTTCGAGCGGCCGCAGGCGCTGGCGGACGAGGCGCCGGCGCTGTACGAGGCGATGATGCGGCTCTACAAGCTGGACCCGCGGGGCTGGTAGCACCCGTCGTCAGGCGCCAGCGCGCGCGAGCACGCGCCGCGCCTGCAGCACCACCGGCGCATCGACCATGCGCCCGTCGAGCTGCACCGCCGCGCCGGCCGCCGCGGCGTCGGCGGCGACGACGCGCCGCGCCCAGTCGAGTTCGGCTGCGCTCGGCGCCAGCGCTTCGTGCACCCCGGCCACCTGGCGCGGATGGATGCACAGCTTGGCGCCGAAGCCGAAGCGCAGCGCACCCTGCGTGTCCTCGCGCAGCCGCTGCGCATCGTCGATGGCCACGGTGACGCCGTCGATCGCCGGCGCCAGCCGCTGCCGCCGCGTCGCCATGGCGATGGCGAAGCGCAGCGGCGCCAGCTCGCGCTCGTCGTCGCTGCACTGCAGCCCGGTGTCGGCCATGAAGTCGATGTGGCCCAGCACCAGCCGCAACACCCCCGGCGCCGCGGCGATCGGCGCCAGCGCGTCGTAGCCCGCCGCACTTTCGATCAGCGGCAGCAGCGCCACACCGGCCAGCGCATGATGCGCCTGGCGCAGCGTCTCGGCCGACTCGGCCTTCGGCACCATCACCGCCGCCAGTTGCGGCAGCCGCGCCAGCGCCGCCAGATCGGCCGGCCATGCGGCGCTGTCCGCGGCGTTGATGCGCACCACCAGCGGCACCTGCAGCGCCAGCAGCTGCGCCCATTGCTGGCCGATGGCGTCGCGCGCCGCGTCCTTCTGCGCCAGCGGCACCGCGTCCTCGAGGTCGAGCACGACCGCGTCGGCACCGCTCTGCGCCGCCTTCAGGAAGCGCTCGGGCCGGTTGCCGGGCACGAAGAGCAGGCTGCGCGCCTGCGCCAGGGCGTCGTTCGTGTTCATGGTCGATCAAGCCTTCAAGTGAGACAACACCAGCGTGCGCAGCACCGGCAGCCGGCCGCTGAAGAAATGGTCGGCGCCGGGCACCACGACCACCGGATGCGAGGTCGGGCGCGCCCAGTCGAACACCGCCTGCAGCGGCACGCGCTCGTCGTGCTCGCCGTGCACGATCAATGCGCCGGCGACGTCGCGCGGCGTGTCGTAGTGCCGCGCGCCGACGATGTCGCCAAAGGGCATGCCGGCCAGCGCCACGCGCCAGGCCGGGTCGCCGAGCTCGGCCAGGCGCGACGCGACCCGCGCCTGCACATAGGCACCGAAGGAAAAGCCGACCAGCGCCAGGTGCTGCGCCGGGAACGCCTCGCGCAGCAGGGCGCACAGCGCCAGCAGGTCCTCGGTCTCGCCGTCGCCGCGGTCGTGCGCGCCGGCGCTGCGGCCGACGCCGCGGAAGTTGGGCCGCGCCACCCGCCAGCCGGCGTCG
>DAORHX010000435.1:0-3449 GCA_035438245.1 Rubrivivax sp. | reverse complement strand
CATCCGCGGCCGGTGCGGCGCGCGGCGTGGGCGCGCAGCCGGGCTGGCCGCCTTCGCCCCACGAGACGTCGGCCGGCAGGATCAAGGTCGCCACCTGGCCGGGCAGGCCGCGCGCTGCCTGCAGCGCATCCACCGCGTCCTGGCCGAGCTGCGCGGTGCTGGCGCTGGTGCGCACGAAGCCGGGCGAGACGTTCTTCGCCACGGTCTCGATGTCGGACTGCAGCTGTGCGTCGTAGCGCGTGTGGAAGGTGGCGTGGTCGCCGACGATGTTGACGATCGGCACCTTGCCCTTGCGCGCGTTGTGCAGGTTCGCCAGGCCATTACCCAGGCCGCAGCCCAGGTGCAGCAGCGTCGCGGCGGGCTTGCCGGCCATGCGCGCGTAGCCGTCGGCCGCGCCGGTGGCCACGCCTTCGAAAAGGGCCAGCACGGCGCGCATGCGCGGCTCGCTGTCGAGCGCGGCGACGAAGTGCATCTCGCTCGTGCCGGGGTTGGTGAAGCAGACCTCGATGCCGGCATCGGCCAGGGTCTGCAGCAGGGCTTGGGCGCCGTTCATGGGTGTTCCTGTGCTGCGTTGAGGTGGGTGGGTTCGAGGGTGCGACAAACCGGCTCAGAGGCTTCCCGGCCAGGCGAGGACCTGGCCGTGGTTGCCATCGGCCTTCGTCATGGCTTCCCAGCGCTTGTCGGCCATTGCGCGCGTGGCATTGCAGAACAGGCCGACCAGCTGCGTTCCGCCGCCAAAGAGCTTCTGGCCGGTGGCCACGCAGAACTGCTCACCTGGGAGCACGACGCCGTTGTCGTAACAATTGGCCTTGTCCAAGGCATGCCAGTCGCCGGGGTGCGACTGCTTGACCGAGGCAATCAGCGCAAACAGCGTGGCCTTGGCCGCCGCTTCGCTGTAGACCGGGCTGGCCTGCTTGCGCACCGGGAAGCGCGCGGCCAGCGCCGGGTCGGCGCGTGAGACCGAGGCGGTGCAGTACAGGCCTTGTTCTGCCGGTGGCTGCGGCACCGTCGTGGCGGCGGCTGGCGGCGGGCTCGTGGCGGCGACCGTTGCTGCCGTCGCCGTCGCCTTGCCCTTGTCCGGCGTCCAGTCCACGTCGCGCCAGTCGTCCGCTTCTGCAAACGTGCGCGAGCGCCATCCGCTGCGGGTAACGTCCCGGCCGTGCTGCGCCTCCGCCAGTCCCTGTCCTGCATAGAGCCAGCACGCAGGTTCTCCCTGGCCGCCCAGCGCGGCGACGTGGGTCATGAAGCGGGCCGCGAGTGTCTTCGCCAGCGCCGATGGCGAGGCCGGCGCGTCCACCGCGAACACGGGTGAAACCCACATCTTCCCGTTGCCTGTGGTCTGGCTGACGGTGCAATACCCGTAAACCGGGGCCGTCGCGGCTGCCACCACCGGCTCTGCGACTGCAGGCGCCTGCGCACCGGGCGTCCACGCGAGCTCGGTGTACTTCTGGTTGTAGCCGTCGGCGAGCTTCCTCAACTGCTGGTACGCATGCTGCGCTTCGCCGGGGGTGTCGTAGGGCATGCAACTGCCCTGCACGGGCAGGCCATGCGCCTGCACGACCGACTGGAACTGTGCCGCATAGGCCGCGGCCTGGTCGTACTTGGCGGTGGCGTTGCCTGCCGGCACGGGCCGTGCGAACACGCCGCTGGCCACCGTGCGGCTGAGGGCACTGCGATCGGGCAGCCGGGTCTGCGTCGCATGGCACTGGAAGTAGCGCGTCACCGGCAGCGCATCATCGGCCGCGGCCCCGGGCTTGCGCGGCGCCGGCGCCCACGCCACGTCGCGCCAGTCGCCGAGCTTGCCGAACAGCGTGCGTGCGGCCCATGGCGCCTGCTGCTCGGCGCGGAACTGCATCGCCTCGGCCTGGGTGCCCAGCAGCACGCAGTTCTTGGTGCCGGCGCCGCCGAGGCTGCCGACCTCGGCCAGGAATTCGCCCGCGATTTCCTCGCCGAGCAGGACTGCGGGCGTGTCGCCGGGACTGAGCTCCAGCGGGACCACCGGCGAGGCCCAGATGACCACGGGCGTGCGACTGGTGTCGGTGACGGTGCAAAAGGCGTAGCTGTGGCGGGTGGCCGACGACGCCTGCTGTGCGTGCCCCGAAACAGGCAGCAAGCTGCCGGCGACCAGCGCCAGCACGAAAGGACGCAGCATGGATTCCTCTTTGATGCTGGGCCGCCGGATGCGGCCCAGCAATGACGTTAACGAGTTGCCGAAGCTCGTTGGCGGGGATAAGGGCTGACAAGCACGGACAAAAGCGGTTCAGTGCAGGTGGTAGATGTGGGCCAGACTGTCGGCGTCGGCCGGCGTGCATCGGAACCTGACGAAGGTGTGTTGCTGGCGTTGACAGCACTCTGCAGGTGTTGCCAGTGTGAGCAACATGCGAGCCGAACTCCTGATGCTCGATGACCTCTTGGCCGACGTTGCCGCATGGCAGGAGGATTGATGTGGGTGTCGTGACGATCACGGTCGATTCGACCGATGCATTCAAGCAGCGCGTGAAGGCGGCGTTCGCGGGCAAGCGCCTGCCGCAGCGCATCTCGTTCGAATCCTTCGACCTGCTCTGGAAGGTGCTCGCACCGAACCGGATGGCGCTGGTGCATACGCTCACCGGTGCCGGGCCGGTGACGTTGCGCGAGGCCGCGCGGCGCGTCGGCCGCGACGTGCGCGCCGTGCATTCGGACGTGCACCTGCTGCTGCAGGCCGGCGTGCTGCGCAAAGGCGATGATGGCCGCATCGAGTTCCCGTACACCGCCGTGCACGTCGACTTCGTCCTGAAGGCAGCGGCGTAGGCGGGAGCAGCTGGCGCCTTGCTCGCTCGTGCCGCCTCGACGCGGCCGCGCCGAGCGACATTGGGCTGGCCGAGACCTTGCACGCCGTTCATCGCTGGTCCTGCAAGGCGCTGAGGTGGGTGGGATTGATGTCGGCAATTCGCGTCACGCCGGCCAGCGTCATCGTCAGCAGCAGCTCGCGCTGCCAGTGCGCCAGCAGCTGCGTCACGCCGGCCTGGCCTTGCGCGGCCAGCGCCCAGACCCAGGGCCGGCCGATCAGCACGCCGCGCGCGCCCAGCGCCAGCGCCTTGAAGAGGTCGGTGCCGCTGCGCACGCCGCCGTCCATCAGCACCTCGGTCTGATGGCCCACCGCGCGGGCGATCGCCGGCAGCGCGGCGATGCTGGCCGGCGCCGCATCGAGCTGGCGCCCGCCGTGGTTGGAGACGACGATGCCCTCGGCGCCGCTGGCCACGGCCGCGCGCGCGTCGTCCACGTCGAGGATGCCCTTCAGCAGCAGCCGGCCCTGCCACTAGCGTTTCGTCCTTGCCGCCGAGCCCCGCAGTAGCAACTCGCTACTCTTCCGAGGCAACATCTGGATCGACGAAGCAACCCACGCCGTCGTCCGCATCAGCGGCTCTCCCGCCAAGAACCCATCGTTCTGGGTGAAAAAGACAAGCTTC
>DAORHX010000434.1:0-3451 GCA_035438245.1 Rubrivivax sp. | reverse complement strand
CAAGGCGCTCGGCGGATCGGCGCCGGCACCGAGCAAGGAGCTGACGCTCGGCGGCCCCGACATCGCCGAGAACGGCGCCGTCGTGCCCGTGGCGCTGTCGAGCAGCCTGCAAGGCATCCGCCGCCTGCTGCTGCTGGTGGAGAAGAACCCGGCCATGCTGTCCGCGGTGTTCGAGCTCGGCGACGGCGTCGAGCCCGACCTCAGGCTCAACCTGAAGATGGCGCAGTCGTCGAACGTCTATCTGGTGGCGATGATGGCCGACGGCCGCGTGCTCTACACGGCGCGCGAGATCAAGATCACGATCGGCAGCTGCGGCGCGTAGGGGAAGCGACATGAGCGAAGCCACCCGCATCCGCGCGCAGCTCAGCGGCGACCGGGCCACCGTGCGCGTGCGCATGAGCCACGAGATGGAAAGCGGCCAGCGCAAGGATGCCGCCGGCAAGACCATCCCCGCCTGGCACATCCAGGAGATGAGCGTCACGCTGAACGGCCGCACCGTGCTCGGCGCGCAGTGGGGCCCCTCGGTGTCGAAGGACCCCTACCTGCAGTTCGTGCTCAGGGGCGCGAAGGCCGGCGACAGGATCGGCATCCACTGGCTCGACAACCGCGGCGAGCGCCGCAGCGACGAGGCCACGATCGCCTGAACGGCTACAGCGCCAGCGAGTCGGCCCAGACGTTCTGCGCCCACGACAGCGCGTAGCGCCCTTCGATCTGGCTGGCCGCCGTCGACACGCCGCCCGAACCGGGCACCGGCTTGAAGGTCCTTTCGGCGGCGTCGTACTGGTGCACCGAGGCCACATGCATCGCCTCGTTGCCGCTGACGAAGCTGTAGCAGGTGTTCATCACCACCGGCGTGGCGTTGACCGGTTCGCCCTTCAGTTGCTGGATGATCGCCGCGGCCGCCACCTTGGCATGCTGGTTCGCCATGTGGCCCGATTTCGGCATGCCCGGCGCCGAGAAGGTGGCGTCGCCGAGCACGTGGATGCCCGGCGCGGCGGTGGCCTCCATCGTCAGCCAGTCGACGCCGACCCAGCGCTGGTTGACGGTGATCAGCCCGGCGCTGCGCGCCAGGTCGCTGGCGCGCTGCGGCGGCAGCACGTTCAGCACGTCGGCGCGCACGTCTTCGAAGTCGAGGCGGGCCATCGTCGGCGTCAGCTCCTTCAGCTCGGCATTCGGACGGTATTCGAGGTTGGCCGAATACAGCTCCTTGAACGACCTCTCGAACAAGCCCTTCTTCGACTGGATCTCCGGGTTGGCATCGAGCACCAGCACCTTCGCGCGCGGCTTGACCGTCTTCAGGTAGCCGGCCACCACGCAGGCGCGTTCGTACGGCCCCGGCGGGCAGCGATACGGCGACTTGGGGATGAACAGCGCGAACACGCCGCCGTCGGGCATGGCTTCGATCTGCCGGCGCAGCGCCAGCGTCTGCGGCCCCGCCTTCCAGGCATGCAGCACGCGGCCGCTGTCCAGCGCCGCCGGCAGCCCGCCGATCTGCTCGGGCATGAAGTCGATGCCCGGCGACAGCACCAGCCGGTCGTACGGCAGTTCGCCACCGCCGGCCAGGCGCACCTTCCTGCCGGCCACGTCGATGGCCGTCACGTCGCCCTGCACCACCTTGACGCCGACCGCGCGCAGGCCGTCGTAGCTGCTGGTGATGTCGGCCATCTGCTTGTAGCCGCCGAGCACGAGGTTGCTGATCGGGCAGGACACGAATGCGGTATTGCGCTCGACCAGCGTGACCTCGATGCTGCCGCCCCACAGCTTCAGGTAGCGCGCCGCGGTGGCGCCGCCGTAGCCGCCGCCGACGACGACGACACGGCCGATCGACGGCGACGAGGACATGCCGGCGCAGCCGGCCAGCGTGGTCGCGGCGAGCGCGGCGCCGGCGCCGAGCAGGCGTCGGCGTTGCATCGGAACAGCGGTCATGGTGCGGCCCTCACTTCGCCGGCTGCGCGGCGAAGAACGCCGCGATCAGCCTGATCTGTTCATCGCTGTAGCCCTTGGCGATCTGATGCATGATCGTCGCCGGCTGTGCGCCGCTCCTGAAGTCCGCCAGCATGGCGACGATCTTCTGCGCCGGCTGCCCGGCCAGGGGCCGCATGTCGCCGCGCGCATGGCCGTTCGTGCCGTGGCAGTTGGCGCAGGTGGCCGCCAGGTTGCGGCCCAGGTTGGCGTCCTGCGCCTGCGCCAGTCCGGCGCCCAGCAGCAGCGCCAGCGACGCCGCGATGCGGCGGCAAGCTCCGTATGGCATTCTCGTCTTTCGCGTTGAAGGCGCCGCGATTGTCCACGAAGGCGAGAATCACCGCATGCCGCCGCCGCCCACGCGCTGGATCGCGCACCTGGACATGGACGCGTTCTATGCGTCGGTCGAGTTGCTGCGCTACCCGGAGCTGCACGGGCTGCCGGTGGTCATCGGCGGCGGCCGGCGCCACCAGCCGGTGCTGCAGGCCGACGGCACACGCCGCTTCGCGAAACTGCGCGACTACACCGGCCGCGGCGTCGCCACCACCGCCACCTATGCGGCGCGCGACCTGGGCGTGTTCTCGGCGATGGGGCTGATGAAGGCGGCGCAGCGTGCGCCCGACGCGGTGCTGCTGCCGGTGGACTTCGACCAGTACCGCCGCTACTCGAGGTTGTTCAAGGCCGCGGTCGCCGAAGTCACGCCGCTGATCGAGGACCGCGGCATCGACGAGATCTACATCGACCTGAGCGGCGTGCCGGGCGTCGACGAACCGCTGGGCCACGACCCGCTCGGCGGCGTGCGCGCGGTGGCGCAGGAGATCCGCAACAGCGTCAAGCGTGCGACCGGCCTGACCTGCTCGATCGGCGTGACGCCGAACAAGCTGCTGTCGAAGATCGCCTCCGAGCTGGACAAGCCCGACGGCTTGACGATCCTGACGCTGGCCGAGCTGCCCACGCGCATCTGGCCGCTGCCGGTGCGGCGCATCAACGGCATCGGCCCGAAGGCCGGCGCCAAGCTGGCCGGCTTCGGCATCACGACCATCGGCGAGCTGGCGGCGCGGCCGCGCGAGTGGCTGGTCGAACACTTCGGCCGCAGCTACGGCGCCTGGCTGCACGACGCCGCGCACGGCCGCGACGAGCGTGCGGTGCAGACGCACAGCGAGCCGGTGTCGATGAGCCGCGAGACCACCTTCGAGCGCGACCTGCACGCCAAGGCCGACCGCGCCGCGCTGTCGGCGATCTTCACGCAGCTGTGCGCGCAGGTGGCCGACGATCTGCAGCGCAAGGGCTATGTCGGCCGCACCGTCGGCATCAAGCTGCGCTTCGACGACTTCCGCACCGTGACGCGCGACCTGACGCTGCCGCAGCCCACCGCCGACGCGGCCGAGATCCGCCGCGCCGCCGGCGCCTGCCTGAAGCGCGTCGATCTGAAGCGCCGATTGCGCCTGCTGGGTGTGCGCGCCGGCTCGCTGGCCAAGGCCGGGCAGCC
>DAORHX010000433.1:0-3454 GCA_035438245.1 Rubrivivax sp. | reverse complement strand
CACCTGCGCTGCCAAGGCGATGGCCTGGCTGGCGCCCGGCTGGCCGCCGCTGGCCACCGTGCAGGCGCTGCCGGGCCCGCTGCCGCCGCTGTCCTGGCCCGACCTGTCGATCGACACCGTGCGCCTGCTGTTCGGCGCCACGCTGGTGATGACGCTGCTGGCGCTGACCGAGGCGATGGCGATCGCCAAGGCGGTGGCGCGACAGTACGGCGACGGGCTGGACGGCAACCGCGAGTTCGTCGGCCAGGGGCTGGCCAACATCGTCGGTTCGTTCTTCTCGTCGATGCCGTGCAGCGGCTCGTTCAACCGCTCGGGTGTCAACGTCGAGGCCGGTGCGCGCACGCCGCTGGCGGCGAGCAGCGCGGCGGTGTTCCTGGTGCTGATCCTCGGCCTGGTGGCGCCGCTGGCGCGGCACCTGCCGCTGCCGGTGGTCGCTGGTCTGCTGTTCGTGGTCGCCTGGGGCCTGATCGACATGGCGGAGATGCGCCGGCTCTGGCGCGAGGAGCCGCTGGAGCGCGTGCCGCTGGCGGTGACGCTGCTGGGCACCGTGGCGCTGTCGCTGGAATGGGCGATCCTGCTCGGCATCACCAGCGCCTTGATCGTGAAGCGCGCGGCACGGTAGATTCGCCGCTGCGATGAACGCGCAGCGCGCCCTTCTGCTGACCGACCTCGTCGACAGCACCCGGCTGGCCGAGCAGCTCGGCGATGCGGCCGCGGCCGAGCTGGGCGCCGCGCACGACCGCGTCGCGCGCGACCTGCTGCGCGCCTGGCGTGGCCGCGAGATCGACAAGACCGACGGCATGCTGATGCTGTTCGACCGCGCGGCCGATGCCGTGGGCTGCGCGATCGCCTATCACGCCGCGCTGGCCGCGCTGCCGGTGCCGCTGCAGGCGCGTGCCGGGCTGCATGTCGGCGCGGTGATCCTGCGCACGAATCCGCCCGAGGACGTGGCGCACGGCGCCAAGCCGCTGGAGGTGGAAGGCATCGCCAAGCCGATCGCCGCGCGCGTGATGTCGCTGGCGGTGGGCGGGCAGACGTTGCTCACCGCCGAAGCGCACGCCGCGCTCGGCGCGCTGCCGTGGCGCGTGCAGTCGCACGGCTTCTGGCGCATCAAGGGCATCGCCGAGCCGGTGGAGCTGTTCGAGGCCGGCGACGCGCACGCGCCGTTCATGCCGCCGCCGGATTCGGGCAAGGTGTACAGCGTCGTGCGCGACGGCGCGCTGTGGCTGCCGCGGCGCGAGCTGCCTCACAACCTGCCGGTCGAGCGCGACGCCTTCGTCGGCCGCCGCGAGGAGCTGGCCGCGCTGGCGCGGCTCTTCGATGGCGGCGCGCGGCTGGTCTCGCTGCTCGGCATCGGCGGCAGCGGCAAGACACGCATGGCGCTGCGCTTCGCCTGGACCTGGCTGGGGGACTATCCGGGCGGGGTGTGGTTCTGCGACCTGGCGCAGGCCCGCGATGTCGACGGCGTGATGCATGCCGTGGCCCAGGGCCTGGATGTCCCGCTCGCCGCTGGCGATGCGGGGCGGCAGCTGGCCCATGCGATTGCCGGCCGCGGTGCCTGCCTGCTGATCCTGGACAACTTCGAGCAGGTCGCGCGCCACGCCGAACGCACGCTCGGCCACTGGCTCGACCGTGCGCCGCAAGCGCGTTGTCTGGTGACGACGCGCGAAGTCCTCGGCCTGGCGGGTGAGCAGACCCTGGCCTTGGCGCCGTTGGTCCGGCCCGACGCGACCGAACTGTTCCTGCGCCGCGCCGCCACCGCTCGCGGCGATTTCCGCCTCGCCGAGGCCGACAGGCAGGCCATCCCCGCGCTGGTCGACCTGCTCGACGGCTTGCCGCTGGCCATCGAACTGGCCGCGGCGCGGGTGCGCATGATGTCGCCGAGCGACCTGCTGCGGCGCATGGGCGAACGCTTCAGGCTGCTGGTGGCCTCGGGCGGCCGGCGTGACCGGCAGGCAACCCTGCGCGCGGCGTTCGACTGGTCGTGGGGGCTGCTGACCGAGGCCGAGCGCTCGGCGCTGGCGCAGCTGTCGGTATTCGAAGGGGGTTTCACGCTGGGCGCGGCCGAGGCGGTGATCGACCTGTCGGGCTGCGAGGGCCGCAGCTGGGTGGTCGACGTGCTGCAGTCGCTGGTCGACAAGTCGCTGGTGCAGCGCCGCGAAGCCGAACGTTTCGACCTGCTCGTCAGCGTGCAGGAATATGCCGCCGAGCACCTGCGCACGCCGGGCCGCTTCGCGGGCAGCGGCGAGCAGGCGCTGCGGCAGGCCTCGCAGCGCCACGGCCGGTGGCACGTCGCGAAAGCCGCAGAACGCCCGCTGCACGAGCTGGCGCCGGACCTGCCCAACCTGATCGCCGCCTGCCGGCGGGCCACGGACCGTGCCGATGTCGAGGTCGCCGTGCCGACGCTCGAAGGCGCCTGGCAGGTGGTTCGCCACCACGGGCCGTTGGCCATCGGCGTCGAACTCGCCGGTGCGGTGCTGCCGCTGGCCGGGCTCGATGCCGCGCAGCGCGCGCGCGCGCTGCGCGTGATGGGTGCGGCGCTGCACGCCTGCGGCCGCGTCGACGAGGCCGTGCGCTACCTCGACGAGGCGCTGCACGATGCGCACGCCGCCGCGGACCGCGCGGTCGAGGGCAGCGTGCGTGTGGCGCTGGGTGAATTGCATGCGTCCATGGCGCATCCGGACGAGGCCTGGAGCTGCCACGCGGCGGCCTTCGAGATCGCCGATGCACTCGGTGACGCGGCGCTGCAGTGTGCGGCGCTCAACGGCCTGGGCACGGCCTGCATCGACCGCGGCGACACGCAGCGCGCGCGCGAGCACTACGAGGAGGCGCTGCGCATTGCACGTGCAGCCGACGACCGCCGCTGGGAGTGCGGCCTGCTGGGAAACCTGGGCGGGCTGTGCATGAACGAAGGGCGTCTGGCCGAGGCCGAGACGCACCTGCAGCGCGAACTGCTGATCGCACGCGAACTGGGCAGTCGCGACTGGGAAGGCAGCGCACTGTGCAACCTGGGTGCGCTGCACCACGTGCTCGGCCGTCTGGCCGAATCGAAACAATCGTCGGCCGCTGCGTTGCAGATCAGCCGTGCGCTGGGCCATCGCCACATGGAGAGTGTGGTGCTGTGCAATCTCGGGCTCGTCTCGGCCGAGGGTGGCGAATGGGCGCAGGCATCCGGGCACTACGAGTCGGCACTGGCGCTGGCGCGCGAGCTGGAAGACCGGCGTTCCGAAGGCCTTTACCAGGGTTACCTGGGGCAGCTGCGCACGCGGCAGGGGCGCATCGACGACGCGCGCGCGCACATTGACGCCGGCCTGGCGCTGCTCGAGCAGGTCGACGACCGCTACAGCCTCGGCCTCGTGCTGTGCCATCGCGCCGAGCTCGAGCGCCGCGCGGGCGACGGTGAAGCGGCGCGTGCGACGCTGGCGCGGGCCCGGGCCATCGCCGGCGAACTCGG
>DAORHX010000432.1:0-3459 GCA_035438245.1 Rubrivivax sp. | reverse complement strand
GCATCGGATTTTGATTCCGACATGCGAGGGTTCGAGTCCTTCCTCCCCTGCCAAACCCATCTGCCGCACGCCAGCCACTGACCACGAAAGAGTCCAAGGTGCTGTTCAACACCGTGCTGTTCACCGGCAACGCCAACCAGGGCCTGGCGCGCGAGATTGCCACGCAGCTCGGCGTCGAGCTGGGCCAGGCGCTGGTCGGACGCTTCTCCGACGGCGAGGTGCGCATCGAGGTGCAGCAGAACGTGCGCGCGCGCGACATCTTCGTCATCCAGCCGACCTGCGCGCCGACCAACGAGCACCTGATGGAGCTGTGCATCATGGTCGATGCGCTGAAGCGCGCAAGCGCGCGGCGCATCACCGCGGTCGTGCCCTACTTCGGCTATGCGCGCCAGGACCGCCGGCCGCGCTCGACGCGCGTGCCGATCAGCGCAAAGGTGGTCGCCAACATGATGCAGAGCGTCGGCGTCGAGCGGCTGCTGACGATGGACCTGCACGCCGACCAGATCCAGGGTTTCTTCGATATCCCGGTCGACAACATCTATGCGTCGCCGGTGCTGCTGTCGGACCTGAAGAGCAAGAACTACTCGAACCTGGTGGTGGTGTCGCCCGACGTCGGCGGCGTGGTGCGCGCGCGCGCACTGGCCAAGCAACTGGGCTGCGACCTGGCGATCATCGACAAGCGCCGCGCCAACCCGAACGAATCCGAGGTGATGCACGTCATCGGCGACATCGACGGCCGCCACTGCGTGATCATGGACGACATGATCGACACCGCCGGCACGCTGGTCGCGGCGGCGGACGTGCTGAAGCAGCGCGGCGCCAAGCGCGTGTTCGCGTACTGCACGCACCCGGTGTTCTCGGGCCCGGCGATCAACCGCATCCGCGAATCGCAGATCGACGAGGTGGTGGTGACCAACACCATTCCGCTGCAGGCCGAGGCCAAGGCCTGCAAGAACATCCGCCAGCTGTCGGTGGCCTTCTTGTTTGCCGAGACGATCCGCCGCATCAGCGACGGTGAGTCGGTGACGTCGCTGTTCGCCGAGCAGAACAGCAACTTTTAGGTGGGAGAGCGGGCTCGCGCCGCGAGCCCTGTCCTTGTCGGCGCCTGGTCGCGGGTGCCTTTTTCTGGAGTGAATGATGAAATTCGTCGCATTCGAGCGTACGCAGCAGGGGACCGGAGCGAGCCGCCGCCTGCGCGCCGCCGCCAAGGTGCCCGGCATCGTCTATGGTGCCGGCACGCCGGCCATGATCGAGCTGGACCACAACGCGCTGTTCCACGCGCTCAAGAAGGAAGCCTTCCATTCCTCGATCCTCGAGATGGAACTGGCGGGCAACGTGCAGAAGGTGCTGCTGCGTGACTACCAGATGCACCCGTGGAAGCAGATCATCCTGCACATCGACTTCCAGCGCATCGACGAGACCACGCGGCTGCACAAGAAGGTGCCGCTGCACTTCGTCAACGAAGAGAACTCGGTCGCGGTGAAGACCGACAAGTGCCTGGTCAACCACGTGCAGACCGATCTCGAGGTCGAGTGCCTGGCGTCGCAGCTGCCGGAGTTCATCACCATCGACCTCGGCCACCTCGTCAAGGGGCAGTCGATCCACGCCAGCGAGCTGAAGCTGCCGGAAGGCATCAAGGCGGTGCGGCACGGCTCGCTGAACCCGGTGATCGTCTCCGCCAACCCGCCGCGCGAGGAAGAGGAAGCCGCCGCACCGGCGCCGGTGGTCGCACCGGCCGCCGCACCGAACAAGGGCAAGAAGAGCGAGAAGCAGAACAAGAAGTAGGGCGAAGGGGCTTCGCGGCCCCGTCGCCGGCACTGCGGCCCCGCCTCGGCGGGGCTTTTCGTTGACTGGACGCCACCTAGAATCCGCGCTCACGACGCCCCAGGACTGCGCATGATCCGCCTGCTGGTCGGCCTGGGAAACCCGGGCCCCGAGTACGAGGCCACCCGGCACAACGCCGGCTTCTGGTGGCTGGATGCTGCCGCGCGCAAGCTCGCGGCGACGTTGCAGCCGCAGCGCGGCTGGTACGGCCTGGCCGCCAAGGCGGCGACGCCGGCCGGGCCGGTGTGGCTGCTGCAGCCGATGACCTACATGAACCTGTCGGGCAAGTCGGTGGCGGCGCTGGCGCGCTTCCACAAGATCGCACCGCAGGAGATCCTGGTCGCGCACGACGAGCTCGACCTGCTGCCCGGGCAGGTGAAGATCAAGTGCGGCGGCGGCCACGCCGGCCACAACGGCCTGCGCGACATCCACGCCCAGCTCGGTTCGGCCGACTACTGGCGGCTGCGACTGGGCATCGGCCATCCGGGCGTCAAGGCCGAGGTCGTCGACTACGTGCTGCGCAAGCCGATGCCGGAACACCGCGAGCTGATCGAGCAGACGATCGCACGCTCGATCGAATCGCTGGAGCTGCTGCTGGCGGGCGAGATGGAGCGCGCGATGATGAAGGTGCACGCCAAGCCGCGGCAGCCCAAGCCGGCAGCCGCCGCGGCCGTCTCCCGAGAGGGATCGGCGCAATGAAGCGCTGGCTTGCGGTCACGCTCGTCGCGTTGCCGACGCTGGCGCTGGCCGCACCGCCGCAGACCATCTACCGCTGCGGGCCCGACGGCCGCGTCTATTCGCAGGCGCCGTGCGCCGACGGCAAGGCGCTGTCGATCGACGATTCGCGCTCGGCGGCACAGCAGAAGGCGGCGCGCGATGCCACGGCACGCGACGCCGAGCAAGCGAAGCAGCTCGCCGCCGAGCGCCGCCAGCGCGAGGACGCCGTGAAGGGCCAGCAGGCCACCGGCTTCAAAAACGCGCCGCCTACCGGGCCCGCATCGGCGCCGGCGCGCAAGCCGGCGAAGGGCAAGAGCGCGGCGGAACAACCCAACATGAGCCCGCCGATGCGCCTGCCCGCGCAGGGCACGGCGCCACGCTAGCGCGAGTCAGCCTTCGGCGACCGGCTGCTGCTTCGTCAGCCGCAGGAACTTGGCCCACAGCTGCTCGCGGCTCTCGCGGTGCGCCGGATCGACCGGGATGCAGGCCACCGGGCACAGCTGCACACATTGCGGCTCGTCGAAGTGGCCGACACATTCGGTGCACTTGTGCGGGTCGATCCGGTAGTACTGCTCGCCCATCGAGATCGCCTCGTTCGGGCACTCGGGCTCGCAGACATCGCAGTTGATGCAGTCGTCGGTGATCAGCAGCGCCATGGTTCCGCCTGCTCACACGTGCTGTCGCGCGGACCCTGCTGCGGGGCGAGGCGCAAGGGGTGATCCACTTCCTACGCCTCGGGCCGAGCGACGCGGTCCTGCAGCCGCTGCAGCACCGACGGCGCCACGAACTTCGACACGTCGCCGCCGAGCATCGCGATCTCGCGCACGAAGGTGCCGCTGATGAACTGGTACTGGTCCGACGGCGTCAGGAACAGCGTTTCCACCTCGGGCATCAGCTGGCGGTTCATGCCGGCCATCT
>DAORHX010000431.1:0-3471 GCA_035438245.1 Rubrivivax sp. | reverse complement strand
AGGTTGCCTTGATCAGCACCATCCAGAGATTGCCCAGGCCCGGCAGCGCGAAGCCCAGCACGACGTGCGTCTGCGGGTTGCCGGCGAGCGCGCGCGTGCGCAGTCCGCCCAGCCATTGCGGCGGCGCGACGCGGTTGTCGCTGCCACGCGGCATCGTGCCGAAGGCCATCTGGGCGGCGCGCACGATGGCGTCGGGGTCGACGTCGCCGGCCACCGCGACCACGGTGTTCGCGGCGCTGTACTGGCGCTGCACATAGGCCAGCAGCTCGTCGCGGCTGAAGCGCTCGATGCAGCGGCGCTGGCCGATGACCGGCTGTGCCAGCGGGTGTGCGCCCCAGCTGAGCTTGTCGAACAGGCGGAAGCCCACCGACAGCGCATCGTCCTCGTCCTCGACGTACTCGTGCAGGATCACCTGGCGCTCGCGCTCCAGCTCGTCGGCCGGGAAGGTGGGCTGCAGCACGATGTCGCCGAGCATGCGGATGAAGTCGGGCACGTCGGCCGCCAGGCCGGCCATGTGGAAGGCGCTGTGGTCCTTGTCGGTGTGCGCGTTGACCTGTGCGCCCAGCGCTTCGGCATCGAGGTTGATGCGCTGGCAGTCGCGCGTCGCCGTGCCCTTGAAAGCCATGTGCTCGACCACGTGGCTGATGCCGTTGTCGCGCGCCGCCTCGTGCTGGCTGCCGGTGTGCACGAACACGCTGACGTCGGCGGTCGGCCGGCCGGGCAGGCGATAGACCAGCACGCGCACGCCGTTGGCCAGCGTGTGCAGCAGCGGTTCGGGGTCGGCGGGCGCGGTGCTCATCGTCAGGAGGCGGGGATTCTAGGCAGCGGCGGCGAAGGCTGCGCCATCCGCTAAGCTCTGCGCCGCTTCGCATGCCGCCACAGGAGACGACCCCATGCATCCCGCCATCCGCCGCCAGACCCTTTCCGACCTGCTGACGCGCAGCGCCGCGCGCGCACCGACCAAGCTGGCCATCGCCTGCGGCGACGTGCGCTGGAGCTATGCCGAGTTCGATGTACTCGCCACGCGCGTGGCCGCCGGGCTGGCGCGCTTGGGCATCACCAAAGGCACACGCGTGGCGGTGCTGGCGCGCAACTCGCATGCCTTCGCCGCGCTGCGTTTCGGCCTGGCGCGGCTGGGGGCAGTGCTGGTGCCGATCAACTTCATGCTCAAGGCCGACGAGGTGGCGTACATCCTGCGCCACGCCGGCGCGACGATGCTGGCTACCGACAGCGGGCTGGCCGCGCTGGCGCGCGCCGCGGCGGCGCTGGACACGTCGGTGAAGCAGTTCGTCTGGCTGCCGTCCGAGGCGCCCAGCGCGGCCGAGCCGGGCATGACGCCCTTCGACCAGATCGCCGCCTGCACCGATGCGCTGCCCGAGCCGGACCTGAACGCGGGCGACCTGCTGCAGATCGTCTACACCAGCGGCACCGAATCCAGCCCGAAGGGCGCGATGCTGACGCACGACGCGGTGCTGTGGCAGTACGTCAGCTGCCTGGTCGATGCCGGCATCTCGTCCGACGACCTGGCGCTGCATGCGCTGCCGCTGTACCACTGTGCGCAGCTCGACGTGTTCCTCGGCCCGTCCCTGTACTGCGGCGCCAGCAACATCATCACCGCCGCACCGACGCCGGACAACCTGCTGCCGCTGATCGCCAAGCACCGCATCAGCAGCTTCTTCGCGCCGCCGACGGTGTGGATCTCGCTGCTGCGCTCATCCCTGTTCGACACCACCGACCTGAGCAGCCTGCGCAAGGGCTACTACGGTGCGTCGATCATGCCGGTGGCGGTGCTGCGCGAGCTGGCGCAGCGGCTGCCGAACGTGCGGCTGTGGAACCTGTACGGCCAGACCGAGATCGCGCCGCTGGCGACGATGCTCGGGCCGGAGGACCAGCTGCGCAAGCCCGGCTCCTGTGGCCGCGCGGTGCTGAACGTGCAGACGCGCGTGGTCGACGACGCGATGCAGGACGTCAGGCCCGGCGAGGTCGGCGAGATCGTGCACCGCAGCCCGCACGTCATGCAGGGCTACTTCCACGACGACGAACGCAGCGCCGCCGCCTTCGAGGGCGGCTGGTTCCACAGCGGCGACCTCGGCACCATCGACGACGAGGGCTACATCTCGGTGGTCGACCGCAAGAAGGACATGATCAAGACCGGCGGCGAGAACGTCGCCAGCCGCGAGGTCGAGGAAACCATCTACCGGCTGCCGCAGGTCAGCGAGGTGGCGGTGGTCGGCCTGCCGCACCCGCGCTGGGTCGAGGCGGTGGTGGCGGTGATCGTCGTCAAGCCGGGCCAGTCGTTGAGCGAAGCCGAGGTGCTGGCGCACTGCAACGCCAGCATGGCCGGCTTCAAGGCGCCCAAGGGCGTGGTCTTCGTCGACGCGCTGCCGAAGAACCCGAGCGGCAAGCTGCTCAAACGCGAGCTGCGGCAGGCGCATGCCGGGGTTTTCGGCAACGCCTGAAACGGTTCGCGGTCACGCGGAGAAACAGCAGCCGTGCACGGCGCATAGCTGCCGAATTGCAAACAGCCAATACCTTCACCGCAGAGCCGCAGAGGACGCAGAGAAAGCGCAGAGGAAAAGCAAGGAGCAAAGGCTTCTTCGTATTTCTCTGCGAACCTCTGCGCTCTCCGCGTCTCTGCGGTGAAGGTATTCGTATCCGGCTGCTTTGCGCCGTGAACCGTCTTGCGAGGGCATGCACGTGGGTATGGGGCGCGGGTGCGTCACGGCCCGAAGATGCCGTACCAGCCGAAGCCCAGGCCGAAGGCCGTGCCCGAGCGGCTGCGCGTGATCACCACATCCAGGCCCAGGATCTCGGGCAGCAGCCACAGGCGCCATCCGGCGTTGCGCACGTTGCTCGAGTCGCTGGCCCGCAGCGTCTCGACGAACAGCAGCAGCCGCTCGTCGGGTTGCCAGGCCAGCGCGCTGCGCCAGCCGCTGGTCCAGCGCGACAGGTCCAGGTTCCGTGCCGCGAACACGTTGACATAGAGCGTCCAGGCGGGAGCGAACTGCAGCGAGCCCAGGCCGGCCAGCACGGCGCTCTCGCTGTGCCAGCCGCCGAGCTCGGTGCGCGCCCAGGTGACGCCGCCCAGCAGGCCCATGCGAACCTCGCCGACGGCCGTGTCCCATGCCGCCGCGGCCGGCACCCACTTCAGGCCGAGCGCCGCGCCGTCGACCGTGCTGCCTTCGCCGCCCTGGACGCGTGATGCGGCCGTGCCCAGCTCCAGCGAGTCGGTCAAGCCGCAGGCCGGCGCGAAGGTGATCGAGCGCACGCTGTCCTCGCGCGTGCTCCAGGCCTCGATCTGGCACTCGCCCGCGGGCGCCGTGGCGGTGTCGTCGGTGGCCATCGGCCGCGCCGCATCGGCACTGCGCAGCGCCGACAGCAGCAGCACCAGCGCCAGAGCGCGGGCTGTGGCCATCGGCTAGTGTAGTGTTTGATTCTTGAGGGAACTTAATTGCGCAACGTACCTCCAAT
>DAORHX010000430.1:0-3479 GCA_035438245.1 Rubrivivax sp. | reverse complement strand
GCTGCCGCTGGGCGAGGCGCCGCAGCCGCTGCTGCAGGCCGTGACGCCGTGGCTGGCCGAGGCGCAACACACGCGGCTGGCGCGGCTGCGCCACGGCCCCGAAGGCGCGATGCCGCTGGACCAGCGCTCCTGCGTCGTCGCGCCGCTGATCGCGCAGCGCCGGCTGCTGGGCTACCTGTATGCCGACATCGAAGGCGTGTTCGGCCGCTTCGCCGACAGCGACCGCGACCTGCTGGCGCTGCTGGCCACCCAGGCGGCGGTGGCGCTGGCCAACCTGCGCGCCAGCGAGGGGCTCGAAGCCAAGGTGGCCGAGCGCACCGCGCTGCTCGAGCAGCGCGCCGGCGAGCTGGCGGTGATCAACACCATCCAGCAGGGGGTGGCGCAATCGCTCGACTTCGGCGCCATCGTCGAACTGGTCGGCGACAAGCTGCGCGAGGTCTTCCACAGCGGCAGCATCCACATCTCGTGGGTGGACGAGGCCAGCGGCGAGGTGCGCACGCCCTACGCCTGCGAGCAGGGCCGGCGTGTCCAGGTCGGCGTGGTGCGGCCGAAGCGCGGCGGGCCGATGTGGACCACGCTCGCCGCGGGCGGCGCGGTGGTCGCCAACGACGCGCAGCAGATGCAGGCCTTTGGCCTGAAGCCGGTGCCAGGCACCACGCCGAGCACGGCCACGGCGATCGTGCCGGTGTGCGGCGGCGGCCGGCTGTGCGGCGCCATCTCGGTGCAGCACCACGACGGCCGCAGCCGCTTCGACGAGGCCGAGGTGCGGCTGCTCGGCACCGTGGCCACCAGCATGGGCACGGCGCTGGAGAACGTGCGCCTGTTCAGCCAGACGAAGGCAGCGCTGGAGCGCCAGACCGCCACCGCCGAGGTGCTGCAGGTGCTCAGCGGCTCGGTCGTCGAGACCGCGCCGGTGTTCGACAAGATCCTCGAAGGCTGCGCGCGGCTGTTCGACAGCGCCGAGCAGGGCATCGTGCTGGTCGGCGCCGGCGGGCACATGGAGCTGGCCGCGCACCGCGGCCCGGCGCTGCCGAAGCTGCAGCAGGTCTTCGCGGCACGCCTGCCGGCCAGCGACTTCGAGCCGATCATCCTGCGCGGCAAGCCGATCCACATCGTCGACATCTACGCGCCGGGCGTGCCGCCGATGCTGCGCGACATCGCCGAGCAGCTGCAGGCCGGCCCCTATTCGCAGCTGATCGTGCCGATGGCCTGGGAGGGCCGGGCGATCGGCCTGATCAGCGTCATCCGCCACCCGCCCGAAGGCTTCAGCGCCACCGAGATCGCGCAGCTGCAGACCTTCGCCAACCAGGCGGTGATCGCGCTGCAGAACGCGCGGCTGTTCAACGACACGAAGGAGGCGCTCGAGCGCCAGACCGCCAGCGCCGGCATCCTGCGCGTGCTCAGCGCTTCGCCTTCGGCGGTGAAGCCGGTGTTCGACGCCATCACCGCGTCGGCCTGGCGCCTGCTCGGTTCGGCCTACGCCGTGGTGCTGATGCGCGCCGGCGACGGCATCAAGCTGGTCTCGCTGCAGCGCGACGGCCGCTCGGTCGACGTCGCGCCGGATACGCCGCTGCTGCCGCTCGACCCCGAGCACAACTTCCCGGCGCGCGTGCTGCTCAGCGGCCAGGCGCTGCACCTGCCCGACTGGTCGAAGATCGAGCTGCCGCCGCACCAGCGCGAGATCCAGGCCGACCTGAAGATCGGCTCCTCGCTGACGTTGCCGCTGCGGCGCGACGGCGAATGCATCGGCGTGCTCGGCGTCGGCCGCATCCAGGCGCAGGCCTTCGCACCGCGGGAGATCGCGCTGCTCGAGTCCTTCGCCGACCAGGCGGTGATCGCCATCGGCAACGTGCGGCTGTTCAACGAGACGCGCGAGGCGCTGGAGCGGCAGACCGCCAGCCATCACATCCTGAAGGTGATGGCCGCCTCGCCCGGCGACGTGCAGCCGGTGTTCGACGCCATCGTCGCCGACGCGAAAGCGCTGACCGGCGCCACCACCTGCCATGCCAACCACGTCGACGGCGAATGGCTGCAGCTGGCGGCGTTCAGCGCCAGCGACGCTGCCGGCGCCGCGGCGATGCAGCGCATGTATCCGCTGCGCATCGCCGACTACGCCGTCGCGCCGGTGCTGCGCGCGGGCCAGCCGGTGCTGGTGGCCGATGCCGAGAGCGACGAGCGCGTGAGCGAGGCGATCCGCAGCGCGATGCGCGCGCGCGGCGTGCGCTCGACCAGCGTCGTGCCGATGATGCGCGGCGCCGAATGGCTGGGCAACATCGTCGTCAACCGCGCCGAGCCCGGCCTGCTCGACGAACGCCGGCTCGAGCTGCTGCGCGGTTTTGCCGACCAGGCGGTGATCGCGCTGGAGAACGCGCGGCTGTTCAACGAGACGAAGGAGGCGCTGGAGCGCCAGACCGCCACCGCCGAGATCCTGCGGGTCATCAGCGGCTCGGTCACCGACACGCAACCGGTGTTCGAGGCTATCGTCGCCGCCTGTCAGCGGTTGTTCGACGGCATGGCGGTCAACCTGGTGATGGCCGCCGGCGACAAGATGCGGCGCGTGGCCGAGGCCCGTGACGAAGCCAGGCACGGCGACTGGCGCACCGCCGAGTGGCCGCTTGATCACTGCAGCGTCTCGGGCGCGTGTGTGCTGGACGCCAGCGTGCTGGTGGTACACGACCGCGATGCGGTCGGCGAGCTCTACCCGCGCACGCGCGAGCTGGCCGCCACCTTCGGCTGGCGCTCCGGTGCCTTCGTGCCGCTGCTGCGCCACGGCAAGGCCCTGGGCTGCCTGGGCGTGGTGCGCGAGACGGTCGGCGACTTCAGCCAGAAGGAGATCGCGCTGGCGCAGACCTTCGCCGACCAGGCGGTGATCGCCATCGAGAACGCGCGGCTGTTCAACGAGACCAAGGAGGCGCTGGATCAGCAGCGCGCCTCTGCCGAGGTGTTGACGGCCATCAGCAATTCGATCGCCGACACGCAGCCGGTGTTCGACGTCATCCTGCAGAGCTGCCAGCGCCTGTTCGCCAGCGAGACCGTCGGCATGACGATGGTGCGCGCGGACGGTCTGCTCGACTTCGGCGCCTACGTCGGGCCCGGCGAGGCGGAACTGCGCAAGATGTGGCCGCGGCCGCTGAACCGGGACACGGCCACCGGCCGCGCGATCCTCGACCAGCGCCTCACCGCGTACGAGGACGTGGACGACGGCGCAATGCCCCCGGCGTCGATCACCGGTGCGCGCGCGATGGGCCTGCGCTCGATGGCCTTCGCGCCGATGGTCTATGGCGGCCATGGCATCGGCTCGCTGTGGATCGGGCGCAAGGCGATCAGCCGCTTTCCGCCGAAGGAGCTGGCGCTGCTGCAGACCTTCGCCGACCAAGCGGTGATCGCGATCCAGAACGCGCGGCTGTTCAACGAAACACGCGAGGCGCTAGTGTAGTGTTGCATTCTGTTTGGAACTTAAGCGCGCGTTGGCCCGAATG
>DAORHX010000429.1:0-3509 GCA_035438245.1 Rubrivivax sp. | reverse complement strand
GGCGGTGCCACGCTCGCGCGCCGCGCTGTCCAGCGCCGCGAAGCCGGCGCGCACGCCTTCGGGCACATCGTGGCCGAGCAGCGCGCAGACATGCGCCTGCGGCATCTCGCCGAGGCTTTCGTCGCCGAGGCGTGAGCGCAGCGCCTGCGCATCGGCGTCGGTCGGCAGCTGCAACAGGCCGCACACCAGCGCGCGCAGCGCCACCTCGCCGCGCGACGGGCCGAAGTCGGGAACCGCCGCGCCGAAGGTCGACGCGCCACCGTCGCGGGCCAGTGTCACCAGCTCCTGCAGCAGCCGCGACTTGCCGATGCCGGCTTCGCCGCGCATCACCGCCCAGCGCGCGCCGCCACCGGCGATGCAGGCCTGCAGCGCGGCCTGTGCATGGCGCAGTTCCTCGTCGCGGCCGATCAGCGGCGCGGCCGGTGGTGTTTCGACCTCGCGCCGTACGCGCCACGACTGCAGCGCGGCCGACTTGCCGCGCACGCTGGCCGGCGCCAGGCGCTCGCCGTCGAAGTGCGCCGACACCATGCGCCAGGTGTCGTCGCCGACGACGATCTCGCCGGCCTCGGCCAGCTTCAGCAGCCGTGCCGCGGTGTTGACCGCGTCCCCGGTCAGCCCGTGCCGGCCCTGGTGCGGCGCACAGGGTTGCACCACGACCAGGCCGCTGTGGATGCCGGTGTGCAGGTCGACGGTGACCCCCAGCCGCGGCGCGTGGCGCGCGGCCAACTCGCGCACCGCGCGGTGCAGTTGCAGCGCCGCGCGCAGCGCACGCAACGCATCGTCGCGGCTGGCCTGCGGAATGCCGAACAAGGCCATGATCTCGTCGCCGACGAACTGGTTGACGATGCCGCCGTGCGCTTCGACGACGCGCGTCGCCAGCGTGCGCAGCTCGGCCATCAGCGCGCCGACTTCCTCGGGATCGACGCGCTCGTTCAGCGCGGTGTAGCCGCTCAGGTCGCTGAAGACGATGGTGGCGTAGCGACGCTCGCCCGCCGGCGTCTGCGGCGCGGGGGGTGCTGCCGCAGGGTCAGCTGCAGTGGCGGGCGGCGTGTCTGCCGCGCGGCCGCACTGCGTGCAGAAGCGCTGCGTCGGCTGAAGCGCGGCGCCGCAGCCGGCGCAGCGCCGCGGCAGCGCGCTGCCGCACTGCCCGCAGAAGCGCGCCTCGGGCGCATTGGCATGGCCGCAGGCGCTGCAGTGCATGGCGCGAACCCTTCGTCATCGGGACGCGGCCTCAGCTGATGTTGAGGATCTTCATCGCCTTGGCCAGCGTGTCGATCGACTCCTGGTGCTTGCCGGCCTTGTGCAGCGACTCGCCTTCGGCGCGAAGCTTCTTCACCTCGGCCATCTGCTCGGCGTTGAGGCTGGGGTTCTTGGCCAGCGCGTCGTCGATCTTCTTCATGTCGGCCGGGCAGTGGAAGGCCCAGGCGGTGGCGGACGCCAGCAGGGCGGCCGCAGCGAGGATGGAACGGATCTTCATGCGCATCTCCTCGAAGCCGGGCCTTCGTCCGCCGAAGGCCCGCGCGCAGTGTAGGCCGCGCCGCCGGCCGAAGCCATCGTCGCGTGCCGCCCCTGCCGGCGAGGGGGACTCTGCGCGGGTCAGGCGGCGGCGAAGGCCAGCAGGTGGCGCACCAGCGCGTCGGGCTGCGTCACCATCGGGCAGTGGCCGGTCGCCATCTCCAGCACCTGCCAGCCGGGCAGCGCGCGCACACGCTGGCGCATCGCGTCGATCGTGGGGTAGGCCGGCTGGTTGCAGTCGATGAACAGCTTCGGCAGCGCTGCCAGCGCCGTGCCGTCGTAGTGCAGCGGCTGGCGGTACATGCCGAACGGGTGCGGCACCTGGCGGCGCAGCAGCCAGTCGCGGTCGGCGCCGGTGATGCCGAAGTCCGCCGGGTCCGGCGGCGGCAGTGCGTTGTCGTGCGCTGCCGCCGCGGCGCGGCGTGCGGCGACGATCTCGGGCGCATGCGCATCGCCCCAGCCTTCGCCGGGCAGCGGCACCATCGCGTCGACGTAGACCAGGCTGCGCACTCGCTTCGGCGATGCCATTTGCAGTGCCGCGGCCGCGCCGGTGATGACCATGCCGCCGTAGCTGTGGCCGACGAGCACGACGTCGTGCAGCTCCTCGGCCTCGACCAGCCCGAGCACGTCGTCGACATGCGTGCGCAGCACGATGTCGCGGTGGCGCAGGTGCGCACGTTCGCCGTCGCCGGTGAGCGTGAGCGCATGCACCTCGTGCCCCGCGGCTCGCAGCGGCGCGAGCACGCGTCGCCAGATCCAGGCGCCGCCCCAGGCGCCGTGCACGAGGACGAGGGCAGGTCGGTTCGTGTTCATGCGCCGCATGTTGCCGCATCCGCGGCTGTCGGAGAATGCCCGCATGCTGATCCTGCATTCGCCGGCGCACCTGGGTCACGCGCCGCGCTTCGAGTTCTTCCGCGGCGAGCGTGTGCCCTGCTTCGAAACACCGGCGCGCGCCGAGTTCGTGCTGCAGGCGCTGCGCGAGCGTGGCCACCCGCTGTGCGAGCCCGATGTCGACAGCGCCGCGGTGCTGCCGACGGTGCACGGCGCGCGCTACCTCGCCTTCCTGCAGACGGCGTGGAGCCAGTGGCTGGCGCTGGATGCCGGCAATGCCGAACACCAGCCCTTTCCATCGGTGTGGCCGGTGCGCAGCCTGCGCAGCGATGTCGAGCCCGACAACTTCATCGCCCGGCTGGGCCTGTATTCGATGGACAACGGCAGCCCGCTCGCCGCGGGCACCTGGCGTGCCGTCAAGGCCGGCGCCGATGCGGCGGCGACCGCGGCGGCACGGCTGGCATCGGGCCAGCGCGCGGTGTTCTGCGCGACGCGACCGCCGGGCCACCATGCCGGCGCCGACTTCATGGGCGGCTACTGCTTCGTCAACAACGCCGCGGTGGCGGCGCAGTCGCTGCGCGCGCACGGCTGTCGCCGCGTCGCGGTGCTCGATGTCGACTACCACCACGGCAACGGCACGCAGAGCATCTTCTACGAGCGCGCCGACGTGCTGTTCGTCAGCGTGCACGGCGACCCGCGCACCGAGTACCCGTTCTACCTGGGTCATGCCGACGAGCGTGGTGCCGGTGCCGGCGAAGGCTTCAACCTGAACCTGCCGCTGCCGGCCGGCAGCTCGGCCGCGGCCTGGTTCGCCGCGCTGGACGAAGGCTGTGCGCGCATCGAGCGCCATGCGGCGGACGCGCTGGTGGTGTCGCTCGGGCTGGACACCTTCGCCGGTGACCCGATCTCGCGCTTCGCGCTGCAGCCGGCTGACTTCTCGCGGCTGGGCGAGCGGCTGCGACGCCTCGGCCTGCCGACGCTGTTCGTGCTCGAGGGGGGTTACGCGGCCAGCGAACTCGGCAGCAACGCCGCTCGTGTCGTCGATGGCTTCGAGCAGCGCAGCTGAAACCCACTGCCGTTCGATCGCAAGGAGTCGGATGGCGGCTGACGGCGCATAGCTGCAGTTCCCGAAAGGCCGCTGTGGCCTCCGAACGTTCGCGCGG
>DAORHX010000428.1:0-3526 GCA_035438245.1 Rubrivivax sp. | reverse complement strand
TGACGCAGAACCGCTGGAAGATCGACGACGTGCTCGGCGTGTGGCCGCTGCACGGGCTGTGCGGCGCCTGGGGCGGCATCGCCTGCGGCATCTTCGGCAGTGCGGCGCTGGGCGGCCTCGGCGGCGTGGCCTTGAGCGCCCAGCTGCTGGGCACGCTGCTCGGGGTGGGCTGGGCGCTGCTCGGCGGCTTTGCCGTCTATGGCGCGATCAGGCTCATCACGCCGCTGCGGCTGACGCCCGAGCAGGAATTCAACGGCGCCGACCTGTCGATCCACAAGATCGGCGCCACGCCGGACCGCGAGGTGAGCTGGTGATCAGAGGTTGTCGATGGCCAGCGGCGGCACCGCGTCGGCGAGCGTGAAGCCCAGCACCCGCGCGTAGAAGCCCGCCTCGGCGAGCAGCGCACGCACGATGTTCGCCGCGTCGCGGAAGCCGTGCGCCTCGCCCTCGAACTCCAGGTACGCCACCGGCACGCCGCGCGCCTTCAGCGCTGCGTGCATGCGCCGCGACTGCGCGGGTGGCACCACCTTGTCTTCGGTGCCCTGCAGCAGGATCAACGGGCGCCGCAAGCCGTCCAGGTGGTGGATCGGCGAGCGCGCGCGGTACACCTCGCGCGCCGCGGGCCACGGGCCGACCAGCCGGTCCAGGTAGCGCGCCTCGAACTTGTGCGTGTCCTCGGCCAGCGTCTGCAGATCGCCGATGCCGTACAGGCTGGCGCCGCAGTCGAAGGCGTCGTGGAAGGCGAGGGCGCACAGCGTGGTGTAGCCGCCGGCGCTGCCGCCGCGCACGATCAGCCGCCTGCCATCGGCCAGGCCTTGCTGCGCCAGGAAGCGCGCCCCGTGGATGCAGTCCTGCACGTCGGCCACGCCCCACGCACCGTCCAGGCTGCGGCGGTAGGCGCGGCCGAAGCCGCTGCTGCCCCGGTAGTTGACGTCGAGCACGGCAAAACCGCGGCTGGTCCAGAACTGCACGGCAGCGCGGTACGCATCGGACGCCATCGCCGTGGGCCCGCCGTGGCTCAACACCAGCAGTGGCGGCTTTTCCTGCGCCGGGCCCGTGAAGTCGCGGTTGCATGGCGGATAGTGCAAGCCATGCGCGGTCGCGCCGTCGGCGCTGGCGAACGCAATCGGCCGCGCCACCGACGTGTAGCCGGGGTCGGGCTGCAGCGCACTGCCGCTGCGCAGCAGCTGCGCAGGGCCGCCGTCCAGCGACAGCAGGTACAGCGACAGCGGCTGCAGCGGCGACGCCCCGGTGAACAGCACGCGCCCGGCGGCGGCGACGACGTGGCCGAAGCTGCTGTACGGCAGGTCGAGCTCGGTCAGCCGCTGGCGGTGGGTGTCGAGCACGGCCAGCCGCGACACGGCATCGCGCACGATGCTGCAGACCAGCTGGCGCGCCGAGGCGAAGCCGTAGGTCGCCAGGCCGAGGTTCCACATCGGCTGGCCGAACTCGGCCGCCATCGGGCACAGCGCCTCGACGCCGCCATCGCCGCAGCGGTACAGGTTCCACCAGCCGCTGCGGTCGGAGACGAAATGCAGCCGCCCGTCGGGCGACCACAGCGGCTGCTGCACCGCCTCGTCGCGGCTGCCGGCGATGCGGCGCGCACCGTGCAGCATGCCGTCGGCATCGACATCGGCCAGCCACAGTTCGCAGCCGTCCCACGGCATCTCGGGATGGTTCCAGCTGAGCCACGCGAGCTGCGTGCCTTGCGGGTTCAGCCGTGGCGCGGCATAGAAGTCGCAGCCCGCGGCGACGATGCGGCCGCCCGCGGCGTCGCCGTCGGCGCGCAGCACGACCAGCTCGTTGCGCGGCTCGCCGCTGCCGCGATGATCCTCGCGCACGGCCCACAGCAGGCCGCGCCGCGCGTCGGCGCACAGCTCGGCATAGCGCAGCGCCACCGCCTCGGGCGTGATCGGACGCGGCGCATGCCCGGGTTCGGCACGGTACAGCCGCTGGTCGGCGAAGTGGCTGAAGACGAGCACGCCGCGGTCCACCAGGTAGGCGCGGCCGCCGTACTCGTGCACGCGCGTGCGTGCGTTCCACGGTGCCGGCGTCAGCTCCTGCAGCGCGCCGTCGGCGGCGCGCCGCATGACCACGCTGCGGCCCTTTTCGGCCGGACGCGATTCCTGCCACAGCACGGCGTCGCCGTCGAAGGCGGGGTCGCCGAGGCCGATGCCGGCGGCCACCGCGCGCTCGGCGCTCAGCGGCGACGCCCAGCTGCCGTAGGGCGCCGTGCGCGGCATCAGCCCAGGACCAGCTGCGTCTGCGTCACCACCGCGCACAGCTTGCCGTCGGCGTTGCGGATCGTCGTCTGCCAGACCATCGTCGTGCGGCCCTTGTGCAGCGGCGTGCTCTCGCCGGTGACCGTGCTGCCGGCCTTGGCGGCGCCGATGAACTTGGTGCTCGACTCGACCGTCGTCGTGCCCTTGCCTTCGGGCAGGTTGACGAAGGTGCCGACCGCGCCCAGCGTGTCGGCGAAAGCCATGTGCGCGCCGCCGTGCAGGATGCCGCCGGTGGTGCACAGCTCGGGCCGCACCAACATCGTGGCGACGATGCGGTCGGGGCCGACCTCGGTCAGCTGCAGCCCCAGCAGTCCGGGGAAAAGCGGTTGCAGCAGTTGCTGTACGGCGGCGGCTTGGCTCATGGGCGTCCTCGTGTGGTGGAACCTGGGCTGGCAAGCATAGCGGCGCCGCCCGGGCTCGTCGCACAATGCGCGTCCATCCGAAGGAGAGCCGATCGATGACCCGCAAGTCCGCACACGCCGGCCGCACCGCCCTCGTCACCGGGGCCTCCGCGGGCATCGGCGAGCAACTGGCACGCTGTTTCGCTGCCGGCGGCTTCGATCTGGTGCTGGTGGCGCGCAGCGCCGACAAGCTGCGGGCGCTGGCGGCAGTGCTGCAGACGGCGCACGGCCGTGAGGTGCACGCCATTGCGGCCGATCTGTCGCGGCCCGGCGCCGCCGAGGCGCTGGCCGCGAAGCTCGAACGCCAGGGGCTGGTGGTGGACGTGCTGGTCAACAACGCGGGCGTGCTGGAGCAGGGCGCCTTCTGTGACATCGCGCCGGCGCGGCACCAGGAGCTGGTGGCGCTGAACGTCGCCGGGCTGACGGCGATGCTCTCGCAGTTCCTGCCCGGCATGCGCGAGCGCCGCTGGGGCCGCGTGCTCAACGTGGCGTCGATCGCCGCCTTCCAGCCGGTGCCGTCGCTGGCCACCTATGCCGCCACGAAGGCCTACGTGCTGTCGCTGACCGAGGCGCTGTCGGAGGAGTTGAAAGGCAGCGGCGTGACGATCACCGCGCTGTGCCCCGGCATCACCGATACGCAGATGGTGCGTGGCGCGGTGCAGGCCAACGGCGAGTTGGCGCGCGTGCCGGCGTTCATGATCGGCGACGCCGCGCAGGTGGCGGCCGAGGGCTACCGCGCTTGCCTGCGCGGCGAGGTCATCCGCGTGCCCGGCGCGCTGAACCTGGCCGGCACGCTGGCCGCGCGCGCGACGCCCAAGTGGCTGCTGCGCGGCCTGAGCGGCG
>DAORHX010000427.1:0-3530 GCA_035438245.1 Rubrivivax sp. | reverse complement strand
GGCGGTGAAGATCGCGCCGCACTACGAAGGCCCGGTGGTCTACGTGCCCGACGCGTCGCGCAGCGTCGGCGTGTGCTCGGAGCTGCTGTCCGACGAACGCGCCGTGCGCTACATCGACGAGCTCAACGCCGACTATGCCAAGGTGCGCGAGCTGCATGCGAAGAAGAAGGTCACGCCGCTGGTCGGCCTGGCGGCGGCGCGCGCCAACAAGACGCCGATCGACTGGGCGGGCTACGCGCCGCCGGTGCCGAAGTTCATCGGCCGGCGCGAGTTCCGCAATTACGACCTGAACGAACTGGCGAAGTGCATCGACTGGGGCCCGTTCTTCCAGACCTGGGACCTGGCAGGCAAGTTCCCCGACATCCTGCGCGACGAGGTCGTCGGCGCCGAGGCGCAGCGCGTGTTCAGCGACGGCAAGCGGCTGCTGCACCGGGCCATCGAAGGCCGCTGGCTGCAGGCCGCCGGCGTCATCGCGCTGCTGCCGGCGAACACGGTCGACGACGACACGATCGAGGTCTACACCGACGAGTCGCGCCGCGAGGTCGCGCTGCGCTGGTCGCCGCTGCGGCTGCAGAGCGAGCGGCCGGTGATCGACGGCGTGCGGCGGCCCAACCGCTGCCTGGCCGACTTCATCGCGCCCAAGGGCGTGCAGCCGGACTACATCGGCCTGTTCGCCGTGACCGCGGGCCTGGGCGTGGAGAAGAAGGAAAAGCAGTTCGTCGCCGACCTCGACGACTACAGCGCGATCATGCTCAAGTCGCTGGCCGACCGCCTGGCCGAGGCCTTCGCCGAGCGGCTGCACCAGCGCGTGCGCACCGAGTTCTGGGGTTATGCCGGCGACGAACAGCTGAGCAACGACGAACTGATCGCCGAGAAGTACCGCGGCATCCGCCCCGCGCCCGGCTACCCGGCCTGCCCCGACCACAGCGTCAAGCGCGAGCTGTTCCGCGTGCTGCAGGCCGAAGGCATCGGCATGGGCCTGACCGACAGCCTGGCGATGACGCCGGCGGCCAGCGTCAGCGGCTTCTACCTGGCGCACCCGCAGGCCACCTACTTCAACGTCGGGCGCATCGGCGACGACCAGGCCGAGGACTGGGCGCGCCGCCAGGCGATCGACCTGGATGCGGCGCGGCGGCGGCTCGCCTCGTCGCTGTAACACCTTCAGCGAAGGTTGCAGGCGCTTCCGCGTGTAAGCGGGCGCGCCAGCCGCCTACCGCTTGACACAGCGCCGGCTCATCGCCGGCGGTGCGCGGCCGAACATCCCGGCACACGAGGCGCGCCCATCGCGTGCCCTTTCGCGCCGTGGGGGTCGATGTGATGAGACAGATGCGTGCCGCATGGGCCGGGCTGGTGTGCTGCGCCGGCCTGGGGCTGACCGCCTGCGGCGGCGGGGGCGGCGATGGCGGTGGCGAAGCGGTCAGTGGCGGCGGCGGCACGCCGGTCGCGGCCGAGATGCCGAGCTCGCGCGAGCAGGCGGCGCGCTTCCTGACGCAGGCCAGCTTCGGCCCCACCGACACCGACGTCGACCGCGTGATGGCCATCGGCTATGGCGCCTGGATCGACGAGCAGCTGGCCAAGCCTGCCGTGTCGCACCGTGCCACCTGGGATGCCGCCAACGCCGCGATCAAGGCCGCCAACGCGAGCAGCAGCGCGGGCCAGGACCAGGTGTTCGAATCGTTCTGGAAACAGGCCGTCGGCGGCGAGGACCAGCTGCGCCAGCGCCTGGCCTATGCGCTGTCGCAGATCTTCGTCATCTCGATGCAGGACGACAACGTCGGCAACAACCCGCGTGCCGTCGCCGCCTGGCTCGACATGCTCGGCGACAAGGGTCTCGGCAAGTACCGCGACCTGCTCGAAGCCGTGTCGCTGCATCCGCTGATGGGGCAGTACCTGTCCCACCTGCGCAACCAGAAGGCCGATCCGCGCACCGGCCGCGTGCCCGACGAGAACTATGCGCGCGAGGTGATGCAGCTGTTCTCCATCGGCCTGGTGGCGCTGAACGTCGACGGCACGGTGCGCAGCGATGCCGGCAAGGCGGTGGAGACCTACGGCCCGGCCGACATCAGCGGGCTGGCCAGGGTGTTCACGGGCTGGAGCTGGGCTTGTCCCAACTGGCCGGACAACAGCTGCTTCTACAGCGGTTCGGCCGACGGCAACGCCGACCCCGACCGCAGCTTCAAGAGCATGCTCGGCTATCCGCAGTACCACTCGCCGGAGGAAAAGAGCTTCCTCGGCGTCAGCATCGCCGCGCAGTCGCCGTCCAGCCCGCAGGCGAGCCTGCAGGTGGCGCTGGACACGCTGGCGGCGCATCCGAACGTCGGCCCCTTCATCGGCAAGCAGCTGATCCAGCGCCTGGTGACCAGCAACCCGAGCCCGCAATACGTGGCGGCGGTGGCCGCGGCCTTCAACGGCTCCGGCGGCGACATGAAGGCCATGCTGCGCGCGGTGTTGATGCATCCCGAGGCGCGCCAGTCGTCGGCCAGCGCCGGCAAGGTGCGCGAGCCGGTGCTGAAGCTGTCGGCCTACCTGCGTGCCTTCGGCTACCGGTCCGACAGCGGCAACTGGCGCGTCGGCAACACCGACAGCGCCGGCAGCGCGCTCGGCCAGACGCCGCTGCGCTCGCCATCGGTGTTCAACTTCTACCGCCCGGGCTACGTGCCGCCGGGCACCGAGTCGGCGGTCGCCTCGCTGGCGGTGCCCGAGTTGCAGATCGCGCACGAGACCTCGGCCGCCGGCTACGTGAACTACATGCGCGACAACGTCGCGCAAGGCGTCGGGCAGTGGAACAGCGGCACCAGCCGGCGCGACCTGCAGTACGACTTCGCCGCCGAGCTGGCGCTGGCCGACCAGCCGGCCGCACTGGTCGAACGCATCAACGCCAAGCTGCTGCTCGGCGCCATGCCGGCCGAGCTGAAGGCCGAGATCCAGGGCGCGATCGAGAAGATGGCCATCCCCGCGCTGCGCGCCGATGCGTCGAACCAGAGACAGGTCAACGACGCGAAACGCGCTCGCGTCAACGCCGCGGTCTTCCTCGCGGTGATCTCTCCCGAATTCCAGGTGCAGAAGTAGCCCACCCCCGACGACCTTCGGCCGCCCCCGAACACACAGCTGCCCGAGGGGGCGCCGCTGGCGGCCCGGCACAGCCGGTTCCGCAGCGGTCGCTCGACGGCGACAACGCAGCAGTCACAAGGACGCCCCATGACCCAGCCCAATGCCAGCCGCCGCCTGTTCCTGCGCCATGCCGGGGCCATGTCCTCGCTGCTCGGCCCCGCCGTCGCGCCGTTTGCGCTGAACCTGTCGGCCGTCGGCTCGGCCGCCGCGCAGGCGGCGTCCGACTACAAGGCGCTGGTGTGCCTGTTCATGTTCGGCGGCAACGACGCGCTGAACATGGTGCTGCCCACCGACAGCGCGTCGTGGGCCAACTACAGCGCGGTGCGCAACCAGGCGCCGGACTCGATCGCGCTGCTGGCGCCCGGCACCGCGCCGAACGCCGGCGCCGCCGCCGGCTCGCCGGCCCGGCTGGGCGGCGT
>DAORHX010000426.1:2438-3544 GCA_035438245.1 Rubrivivax sp. | reverse complement strand
CTGGTGCTGGCGCGCGTGGCCGGTGCGCCCGAGGGCGTGAAGGGCATCAGCCTGTTCGTGGTGCCGAAGTTCATGGTCAATGCCGACGGCCGCCTGGGTGCGCGCAACGACGCGCACTGCGTCAGCATCGAGCACAAGCTGGGCATCAAGGCCAGCCCGACCGCGGTGCTGCAGTTCGGCGACCACGGTGGTGCCGTCGGCTATCTGGTCGGCCAGGAGAACCAGGGCCTGGCCTACATGTTCGTGATGATGAACGCCGCGCGCTACGCGGTCGGCATGCAGGGCATCGCGATTGCCGAGCGCGCCTACCAGAAGGCTTCGGCCTTCGCGCGCGAGCGCGTGCAGAGCCGCCCGGTCGACGGTTCGACCCCCGGCGCGGCGCCGATCATCCACCACCCCGACGTGCAGCGCATGCTGATGACGATGCGCGCCTACACCGAGGGCTGCCGCGCCATGGCCACGGTGGCTGCGGCGGCCTACGACGCCGCGCACGCGCACCCGGATGCGCAGGCGCGCAAGCAGAACCAGGCCTTCTACGAATACCTGGTGCCTCTCGTCAAGGGCTTCAGCACCGAGATGAGCCTGGAGGTCACCAGCCTGGGCGTGCAGGTGCACGGCGGCATGGGCTTCATCGAGGAGACCGGCGCGGCGCAGTACTACCGCGACGCGCGCATCCTGACCATCTACGAAGGCACCACCGCGATCCAGGCCAACGACCTGGTGGGCCGCAAGACCGCGCGTGACGGCGGCGCGGTGGCCAAGGCCATCGCGGCGCGCATCGAGGCCACCGAAGGCGAACTGGGCAAGAGCGGCAGCGACGCCGCCAAGGCCTTGCAGCGCAGCCTGAAGGACGCGCGCCAGGCCTTCGTCGAGGTGGTGGATTTCGTCGCCGGCCAGACCAAGGCGCAGCCCAACGAGGTCTTCGCCGGCAGCGTGCCCTACCTGCTGCTGGCCGGCAACGTCGTCGCCGGCTGGCAGATGGCGCGCGCGCTGCTGGTTGCCGAGGCGCGCCTGGCCGCGGGCGAGGACGCCGACTTCATGCGCGCCAAGATCGCCACCGCGCGCTTCTACGGCGACCACATCCTGAGCAAGGTGCCGGGCATCCG
>DAORHX010000426.1:0-2338 GCA_035438245.1 Rubrivivax sp. | reverse complement strand
CCCTTCGCCATCAACCAGATCGTGCACAAGAGCAACGACCGGCTCGACCACGACATGCAGATGTGCGCCAAGTACAAGGTGCCGATCGTCATCAGCTCGCTGGGTGCGCGCGTCGAGGTCAACCAGGCGGTGCATGCCTGGGGCGGCGTCACCTTGCACGACATCATCACCAACACCCATGCGCACAAGGCGATCGAGAAGGGCGCCGACGGGCTGATCCCGGTGGCCGCCGGTGCCGGCGGCCATGCCGGGGTGAAGAGCCCGTTCGCGCTGGTAGCCGAGATCCGCGAATGGTTCGATGGCCCGATCGCGCTGTCCGGCGCGATCGGCACCGGCGCCGGTGTGCTCGGCGCGCTGGCCTGCGGTGCCGACTTCGCCTACATCGGCTCGGCCTTCATCGCCACCGACGAGGCGCGTGCCACCGACGCCTACAAGAAATGCATCGTCGACTGCAGCAGCGACGACATCGTCTACTCGAACCTGTTCACCGGCGTGCATGGCAACTACCTGGCGCCGTCGATCCGCAATGCCGGTCTCGACCCCGAGAATCTCGAGCACAGCGACCCGAGCAAGATGAGCTTCGGCAGCGACTACGGCGCGAAGAAGGCCTGGAAGGACATCTGGGGCTGTGGCCAGGGCATCGGCGCGGTCAAGCAGGTGGTGCCGGTGGCCGAGCTGGTGGCGCGACTGAAGCGCGAATACGAGGCGGCGCGCCAGCGCATCGGCCTGGGCTGAAAATGGCGGTGCGGCAGCTGGTCCGCAACGCGACCGTCTTCGACAGCGCGGCCGGCACGTTGCGGCCGGGCTGCCAGATCGTCATCGAAGGCGAGCGCATCGCCGCGGTCAGTGAACAGGCGCTGCAGGTCGACGACGTCGCGCAGACCATCGACGCCGCCGGCCGCGTCGTGCTGCCGGGGCTGATCGACGCGCACGTGCACGTGGTCGCCTCGTCGCACGACCTGAGCCGGCTGGCGCTGCAGCCGCCGTCGCTGGTGACGGCCGAAAGCAGCGCCATCCTGCACGGCATGCTGCAGCGCGGGTTCACCACGGTGCGCGACGCGGCCGGCGCCGACTTCGGCCTGCAGGAGGCGGTCGAGCGCGGCCTGTTCGAAGGCCCGCGGCTGTTCATCGCCGGCTTCCCGATCAGCCAGACCGGCGGCCATGCCGACATGCGACCCAAGGGCGTGCGGCAGCGCGAGTTCTTCTGCACTTGCGCCGGGCTGGGGCTGATCGGCGCCATCGCCGACGGCGTCGGCGAGGTGCGGCGTGCGGTGCGCGAGCAGGTGCGCAACGGCGCCAACCAGATCAAGATCATGGCCGGCGGCGGCGTCTCCAGCCCCAGCGACCCGCTGGAAGGCACGCAGTTCTCGGTGGAAGAGCTGCGCGCCGCCTGCGAGGAGGCATCGGCCGCCAACCTGTACGCGATGGCGCACGCCTATTCGCCGCTTGCGGTGACACGCGCGGTGCAGGCCGGGGTGCGCTCGATCGAGCACGGCAACCTGATCGACGAGGCGTCGGCCCGCGTGATGAAGACGCACGGTGCCTACCTCGTGCCGACGCTGGCGACCTACGTGGCGCTGGCCGACGAAGGCGAAAGGCTCGGCTGGTCGGCGGCGATGCTCGACAAGCTGAAGACGGTGCACGCGCGCGGCATCGAATCGCTGCGCATCGCCCGCGCCGAAGGCGTGCCGATCGTCTTCGGCACCGACCTGCTCGGCCACATGCACGGGCGCCAGGGCATCGAGTTCGAATTGCGCCTGGGTGCGATGACGGCGGTGCAGGTGCTGCAGAGCGCGACCATCGACGCGGCGCGGCTGATGCGCGAGCAGGGCCGCATCGGCGAACTGGTGCCCGGAGCCTGGGCCGATCTGCTGGTCGTCGACGGCGACCCGACACGCGAGCTGTCGATGCTGTCCGACCCGCAGCGCGGGCCGCTGCTGGTGATGAAGGCCGGGCGCGTCTACCGCAACAGGCTGCAGCCGGCGTAGATCACGCCGCGCACCGTCACGGTCGCGGTGGTGCCTTCGAGCTGCACCGAGGTCGACGCATCGCCGACCGCCACGAGGTGCTGGTCCGGGTCGGCAGCGGAGGGCTGCAGCGCGAACGACTGTTCGCCGTCGCGCAGCGTCAGCGTGTCGCCGGCCATGCTGATGACGAACTGCCGCAGCCCGCAGTCGATGCGTGTCTGGAACGCCAGCGGGCGCGGCGCGCGCACCAGCCGCAGCGTGCCCAGGTCCACCGGCGTAGGGCTGGCCTCGACCGCCACCGGCTCGCTCAGCCAGGTGGCGCCGTCGCGGTCCAGCAGCGCCGCGCGCACGTTGAGCGCGGCGTTGCGCGG
>DAORHX010000425.1:0-3551 GCA_035438245.1 Rubrivivax sp. | reverse complement strand
AGGTCTACCAGGACGACACGCTGCGCGCCGACGACCAGGCCTTCTTCCTGAAGGTGCGCGACGTGGTGCGGGCGGCGGTGTCAGAAGCCACCTTTCTGCAGACGGCTCACAAGCTGCAGAAGACGCTGAGGATCCCGCTGGTCGGCGACCCGGTGAAGACGGTCGAGGTGCTGGCACAGCGCTACACGCTGAACGACGCCGAGCGCGCCGGCGTGCTGCGCGTGCTGGTATCGGGAGCCGAACTTTCCGGCTACGGCCTGGTCAATGCGGTGACGCACTTCAGCCAGCAGGTCGAGGACTACGACCGGGCCACCGAGTTCGAAGCGCTGGGCGGCAAGCTGATCGAGCTGAGCGCGCCGGAATGGAAGGGGCTGGCCGAAGCCGCCTGAGATCGAAGAAGACAGTGGCGGCGGCGGGGCGAACGCCCTTGCCGCCCGCCGATGCGGGTGCCGATCGAACGGCCGCGATGGTGCTCGCCAGCTTCACGCCCACGCATTCGCCCGCCAATTCAAGGGAATGCGCATGGCAAGGCTTCGAATCTTCGGCCCGACCGACGTGCGGCCCTTGCAAGACAACAGCTCGCCTGCTTATGCTGAAGGCGCGCCGATTCGAGCGCCGAAGTCTCCACCAAGACAAGGAACTGCCTATCACCGAAACACAAACCAAGCCCGCCGGGCGCGACTGAAGGGATGGATCATGAACCAGGCGCAACTCTCCGACGTTCAGATCGCCAATCTGACCTTGCTGCTCACCATCCGCGACAGCGTCCGCTACGACAAGCCGGCAGCGTGCTGCCGGTTCGCGCTCGACGGACCCCAGGCCGCAAGACTCGGCGCCATCAGCATCCAGCAGGTCATGGCCATCGTCGCCAACGTCGGCGACACCACCTTGTTCCCTCCACGCCGGGACCTGATCGCGTTGCTCGACATCCCGCTGCCACTGGTGCGGCCGCTGGCCGCGGCGCAAGCGACTCCCCAACCCGAAGCCTGAGCCTGTCGACAGGCGGTACTGCCCGTGCAGTCCCGGGTCGACCAGCAGATCCGCGCGCTGACCCTGGCCAAGGGCTGCGCCGCACACGGCGCCCGCGTACGCACGATCAGCCACCTGACGGGCATGAATCCGCGCGATGTCCTGCGGCTGCTGTTCCCTGACCGGCAGAACGTGCCGCGCGGACGCTCGCCCGATTCACCGGAGTGGTACCACGCCACCAACCTGCTCAACCGTGCCGAGGCCTCGATTGTCATGGCGATCTTCAGGCGCCTGCGATGCGCGGACTGCCACGCCGGCGAGGCGCTGCTCGGTGCCTACCGCCACTACGTGGGCGTGTGCCAGCCGCCCCACCGCATCAGCTTCGACCGCGCGTTCGATCTGGCGGCCCACACCGACGGCCTGTGGCTCACCGCGACGCGGAGCTTCTCCCTGGTGCGCTGCCCCAACTGCCACAGCGAGTTCCTGGCCGCCTTCGGGTCGACGGCGCGCTCGAACGAGCATTGCCCGTTCTGCAAGCTGGTGCGGCGCTATGGCACCGATGCACGCCTGCAGTCGTCGTTTCCGACGCGGCCGCTGGTGACGCCATCCCCAGTGCAACTGGGGATGCTGGCGCTGCTGCGTAGATCCAACGTCGCGGAGCCGCACGCTCCGGTCAAGGGAGATTCAGACACGGTGCCCTGAGAGGCGGACCAACTGATCCCGAAACCCCGCCAGATCGCCTGACGTTTCGCCGATACGAACGCCCGGCGTGCAGTCAACATCCCGCGATGGCGTCGTACGCGACATCCGCATTCCCCAATACGGATCCGGGCTACCCAAGCCTTCCCGTCGTGGATCTGCTCACGCTCGTGGAGGAGATCGTCGCCCGCATCCGACTTTGCTTCGGCTTCGGCCGGGAGGACTTCGAGCGCGACGTGCAGCCGCTGCTGCGCGCCTATGCAAGCTACGTGCAGATGTTGCCGGCGACTGCGGACAACTATTTCAGCGCCCCCGGCGGCCTGCTCAAGCTGGGCCTCGAGGTCGCCTTCTTTGCCCTGCAGGGCACCGACGCCCACATCTTCTCCGGCCGCGCGACGATCTCGGAGCGCCGGCAACTGGAGCCGCGCTGGCGCCTGGCGACCTTTGTCGGGGGTTTGTGCTGTGAACTGCACCGCGTGCTCACCCACGTCGTCGTCACCGACGCCCATGACAGGCGGTGGCCGGCCTACCTGACGCCGCTATCGGCCTGGCTTGCCGAGCGCTGCTCCGAGCGCTACTTCGTCAGCTGGAGACCGGGCGCGGTCGAATCAAGGGGCATGGGCATGTTCGCGCTGCCTCTTGTCGTGCCGCCCAGCACCTTGCAGTTCCTCGACGAGGACAACATGGTGATCGTGCCGCACCTGCTCGCCAGCATCGGCAGCACGCCGCTGTACCGCGACGCCAACGTTCTAGACAGCCTCGTACGACGTTCCCTGGCCCTGGTGATCGACCGCCATCTTCAGGCGACCGGCCGTCACGGAGCGCCTCCGCTCGGCGCCCACCTCGAGCGCTACGTGGTCGACGCGACGCGCCGCCTGTCGAGCAGCCATTCGAGCTGGGTTCCGAACCGCGAAAGGTCGCGCACCTGGTTCGCTCCCGACGGGCTGTTCCTGGTCTGGCCGCAGTCGGCCGCTGATGTGCTGGCCCTGCTGGAAGCCGATCAACTGCCGGGCATGCCCAAGGCGCCGGAACCCGTCCTGGATCTGCTGCTGGCCGCCGGGGTGCTCGCCAGCCAGGACGATGGGCACGCCATCTGGACGATCCTGCCGCCCGGCGCGAAAGCACCGCTGCAGGCGGTGAAGCTCTCATCGCCGGAGATCCTTCTCGCCGACCTGGATCCGCGGCCGCAGGTGCTCGCCAAGCCCATCGTCTGCAGGGCTGCCGCGGCCAAGCCTGCCGATGCCGCCGCGCCCGAGTCACCGCAGGCGCCGCCCGGCACTCGGTACTCGCTGCTCGAGCCCGCCATCCCAGAGGACGGCACACCCACGTCACCCACCGTACCGGCACCTCCCGCGTTCAGCTTGAACGCACCGCTGCGCCTGAACCCCGCCGTCCGCGACGCACTCGCCGCCATCGTGCACACGCTCAACGGCCCGGGCACCGAGGTGGCAGCGCGCACCGTGGCCGCAGGTCTGTTCGTACCGCTGCCAGCGTTCGATCGACACGGCATCCAACCCGCCGTTGCGATCCGGGCCCTGGCCGACGTGAGCATGCTTGTCCTTCCTGAGCGCGGCCGGCCGCCAACCGTGTCGCAAGACTTCGGCGGCCAGGCGGCCCTAGGCCTGGTCATCGCTCCGCAGTTCGTGCAGGGTTTCGACTTGGCGGCATTCGCCCCTGGCGCAATCGCGGAGCCCTGACATGCTGATGCGTCGCTACGAGATGCCCTGGCGGCGCGCCTACGAAACCTACGCCGGCGCGATCTGGTTGGTGGCCATGGCCTTCTTCGCCGCCGTCGGCGCCACCGACCAACTGCCGCGCTTGCTTGCCCTGCCGCTGGCACTGCTGTGCTTCGGCATGGGCTTGCTGCGCATCGCGCAGGGCGT
>DAORHX010000424.1:0-3553 GCA_035438245.1 Rubrivivax sp. | reverse complement strand
TGGCCGGCTGGCCGCTGCCGCGCGCGCTGGATGCGCTGCAGAAGCTCTGTCACGACGCGATGGTGCAGGCGGCGGGCGGCACGCCGCGCTACTTCGGCGCGCAGGCGATGCCGGCACCGGCGCCTTTGCAGGCGCTGTGCGCGTGGGCACGCTCGCTGGCGCGCGTGGCGCGGCATGACGAGCATCCGTGGAACGAAGGCCTGCTGATCGAGGCGCTGGTCTGCGAAGGCCGCGCCTGCTGGCAAGAAACCACGACTCGGCCCTCCCGCAGCGGCAGGGCGTTGGATACACTGGCCCGATGAACGATCGCGCGTCGCCCCGCATCGCCACGCCGGCCGGCGTGGCCCCTGCTGCGGCGGGCACGGCTGCAGCGGCGGGTACGGTGGGCCATACGGTCGCCGCACGGCCCAGCGTCATCCAGCTCGTGTTTCGCGAGAAGGGCGCGCTGTATGCAGCCTACATCCCGTTGCTGACCGACGGCGGGCTGTTCGTGCCGACGGCGCGCGAGTACCGGCTCGGCGAGGACATCTATCTGCTGCTGTCGCTGCCCGACGACCCGCAGCGCTATCCGGTGGCCGGCAAGGTGGCTTGGATCACGCCGAACAATGCGTCGGGCGGCCGCACGCAGGGCGTTGGGGTGCGCTTTCCCGCCGACGAGAAGACCCGCGGGCTGAAGCTGAAGATCGAAGAGCTGCTGGGCACGTCGATCTCGTCGTCCAAGCCGACGCAGACGCTGTAGGCCGCTTGCACGGACAATGGCGCCCTTGCGCCGCAGCCCGCGGCCCTGGGGCCCGATGTTCGTCGACTCGCACTGCCACCTGAGCTTTCCTGAACTGCACGGCCGCATCGCCGAGTTGCGTCGTGAGATGCAGGCCGCGAAGGTCGACGGCGCGCTGTGCATCTGCACGACGCTCGAGGAGTTTCCTGTCGTGCACGCGCTGGCGCAGGACCACGACAACTTCTGGGCCAGCGTCGGCGTACATCCCGACAGCGAAAACGTGCGCGAACCGGGCGTCGACGACCTGCTGCAGCGGGCGGCCTTGCCGCGCGTCGTGGCCATCGGCGAGACGGGGCTCGACTACTACCGGCTCAACGGCCGCAGCATCGAGCAGATGGAGTGGCAGCGCGAGCGTTTCCGCGTGCACATCCGTGCCGCGCGCCGCAGCGGCCTGCCGCTGGTCGTGCACACGCGCAGTGCGAGCCGTGACACCGTCGAGTTGTTGCGCAGCGAAGGCGAGGGCGCGGTGCAAGGGGTGTTCCACTGCTTCACCGAGACCCAGGCCGTGGCGGACGCGGCGCTCGACATGGGTTTCTACATCTCGTTCTCCGGCATCCTGAGCTTCAAGAACGCCGGGGACCTGCGCGACGTGGCTCGCCGCGTGCCGCTGGACCGTTGCCTGATCGAGACCGACAGCCCGTACCTGGCACCGGTGCCGCACCGCGGCAAGACCAACCAGCCGGCGTACGTCGCACACGTGGCCGAGCAGTTGGCGCTGGTGAAGAACTGCAGCCTGCAGGAGGTCGCCGCAGCGACGCGCCGCAACTTCGAGCGCTTGTTCTGGCGTACCGTAACTTCATGAAATATTTTAGATAAGCGATCTATTGTGTTCTCATGAAAGGGTTTTATTCTTGCGCTCTTTGCAAGATCAGGCTCCAGTCCTGCCTTCGGCGCCAACGACCTTCGCGCATGCGCCGATAGCCCGCTGGCTACTGTCGAGGCGCGGACGACAGGCCCAAATTCCAGCAGCCTGTCAGGGCAATTCCGACAGACGCCATGGCGGTGAGCCGACTGGGTGCGCGACCCGATGCTCTATAGAGTGGACTTCACGCCAACTTCGTCAAGGTGAGTTTCGATGACCCAGACTCAGCATCCCGTCGCGAATCCCTTTGCGCTGCTGATGGATCCGCAATCGATCTTCAGGGCCATCGAGAAGTCGGAGCGACTGGAGCGGCTTCACAGCCGCGTATGCCGTCCACTGGACAAGCCGCTGTTGCCGGTCGTGGCTGCAGACGAGGCGCATGACCCGCTCGAAGAGCTGGATCTTCCTGGTGAGGAAATCTAGTGCCTGGATGCGCGACGATGTATATTATGTCAACTTAGTGAGTTTCACGAACGCCGCCTCATAAGTTGCTTCCCAGATGACAAAGCGGGCCCTTTCAGGGCCCGCTGCGCTTTGTGGCGGGCTCGCCGCCCCGACTACCTCGGCTCAGAGTCGCTCGAATACCGCGGCAATGCCCTGGCCGCCGCCGATGCACATGGTCACCAGCGCGTAGCGGCCACCGGTGCGGTGCAGTTCATACACCGCCTTGGTCGCCAGGAATGCGCCCGAGCAGCCGATCGGATGGCCCAGTGCAATCGCGCCGCCGTTCGGGTTGGTCTTCTTCATGTCGAGTTCCAGCCCGCGTGCCACGGCGATCGCCTGCGCTGCAAAGGCTTCGTTGCTCTCGATCACGTCCATCTGGTCGAGTGTCAGGCCGCTCTTCTTCAGCGCCAGTTTGGTGGCCGGGATCGGGCCTTCACCCATGATCTCGTTCGGCACGCCGGCCACGGCGTAGCCGACCAGGCGCGCCAGCGCCTTGTGGCCGTCGGCCGCCGCTTTCGTGGCATCGCCGAGCACGAAGAAAGCCGCGCCGTCGTTGATGCCCGAGGCGTTGCCCGCAGTGACCGAGCCGTCCTTCTTGAAGGCCGGCCGCATCTTGGCCAGCGTCTCCATCGTGGTGTTCGCCTTCACGTGCTCGTCGGTGTCGAAGGTGACTTCGCCCTTCTTCGTCTGCTTGACGATCGGCACGATCTGGCTCTTGAAGCGGCCGTCGGCGATAGCCGCTGCCGCGCGGCGATGCGATTCGACCGCCAGCGCGTCCTGCTCCTCGCGCGTGATGCCCCACTTGGTGCACAGGTTCTCGGCGGTGATGCCCATGTGGCCGACGCCGAACGGATCGGTCAGTGCCGCGACCATCGCGTCGACCATCTTCGCATCGCCCATGCGCGCACCGCTGCGCATCTGCGGCGACAGGTACGCGCCGCGGCTCATCACCTCGACGCCGCCGCCGATGCCGTAGTCGCAATCGCCGAGCAGGATGTTCTGCGCCGTCGTGACGATGCCCTGCAGCCCCGAAGAGCAGAGGCGATTGACAGCCATCGCCACCGAGTCCATCGGCAAGCCGGCCTGGATCGATGCCACGCGCGCGACGTACGGATAGCGGCTCTCGGTCGGGATGCAGTTGCCGACGGTGACGTAGTTGACGGCCTTCGGGTCGACGCCGGAGCGCTTGACGGCCTCTTTCATCACCATGCCGGCCAGTTCCGCCGGCTCGATGTCCGAAAGCGAACCGCCGAAAGTCCCGATCGCCGACCGGGCCGCACCCAGGACCACTACATCACGCTTGCTCATCGTCGCCTCCTTGCACGCTGAAAAAGGGAAAGCACCGAGGCTAGCGTGATGGGCTGGCAGCGCCCTTACGCCCGCCCGGGGGCCTGCACGTTGCACTTGGCGGAGCCGGAGGGATTCGAACCCTCGATGCAGGTTTTGCCCGCATACTCCCTTAGCAGGGG
>DAORHX010000423.1:0-3555 GCA_035438245.1 Rubrivivax sp. | reverse complement strand
CGGCCTGGTGCACGAAGCGCTTCTCGCCGGGGTCGACGCTGCGGATGCCGATCTGGCGGATCCACTTGGCTTGCAGCGCCGGCACCTGGCCGCCGATCTCCAGCAGCGGCTGCGGGCCATGGCCGCACAGGCAGGCCACCGGCATGCCGTGCAGGTTGCCGCTGGGCGTGAGCGTGCTGGTGTTGAAGTCGGCATGCGCGTCCAGCCACAGCACGCGCAGCTTCCGGTTGGTCTCGCGGCAATGGCGTGCCACCGCGCCGATCGAGCCGATGGCCAGGCAATGGTCGCCGCCGAGCAGGATGGGCAGCCGGCCGAGCCGCAGCTCGGTGAGCACGGCGTCGTGCACGCTGCGGTTCCACGCCACCACCTCGTCCAGGTGCCGGTAGCCCTGCCGTGGCGGCAGCCACGGGTTGGCCGGGCCGGCGAGGTTGCCGCGGTCGAGCAGTTCGACCTCGCGCTGCAGCAGCGCGTCGGCCAGGCCGGCGACGCGCAGCGCCTCCGGGCCCATCCCCGCACCGCGGTCGCCGGCGCCGATGTCGGTGGGCGCGCCGATCAGGCTCAGGCGTCGGGTGGTCGGCATCAGTACCGCCCGGCCGTGCCGAAAGCACAGAGCGCCACTTCGGGGGGGCGCGAACGGGGTGGGCTTGGCGGCCTCATTCAGATGTCCACGGCCAGGTCGCCGGTCTGCGTCACCGGCGGGTCGAAGCCGTACTCGTGTTCGAGCAGCGCCCAGGCCTCGTCGGCGCTTTCGACGTAGTGGAACAGCTTCAGGTCGGCTGCGCCGATCATGCCGGTGTCGACCAGCAGATCGAAGTCGATCAGCCTGGACCAGAACTCGCGGCCGAACAGCAGGATCGGCCGCTTGCGGCACTTCCCGGTCTGGATCAGCGTCATCGTCTCGAACAGCTCGTCCAGCGTGCCGAAGCCGCCGGGGAAGCAGGCCAGCGCGATGCTGCGCATCAGGAAGTGCATCTTGCGCAGCCCGAAGTAGTGGAACTGGAAGCACAGCTCGGGCGTGATGTAGTCGTTGGGCGCCTGCTCGTGCGGCAGCACGATGTTCAGGCCGATGCTGCGGCCGCCGGCCTCGAACGCGCCGCGGTTGCCGGCTTCCATGATGCCGGGGCCGCCGCCGGTGACGACGTAGATCGGCGTGTCCAGGTGCTGCGAGCGCGACGTGACCAGTGCCGCGAATTCGCGCGCCGTGTCGTAGTAGTGGCTCATCTGCACCTGCATCGTCGCGCGGCGCAGTGCCGCGGCGTCGCCGGCGGCCTGGGCCTGCGCCAGCTGCGTCGCGGCGGCCTCGGGCGAAGGGATGCGCGCGCTGCCGAAGATGACGATGGTCGACTCGATGCCCAGGCGCTTTTGCACCATCTCCGGCTTCAGCAGCTCGAGCTGCATGCGCACCGGGCGCAGCTTCTCCTGCAGCAGGAAGTCGACGTCGGTGAAGGCCAGCCGGTACGCGCTTTCCGGGCCGCTGTAGCGCGACGCCGGCGGTGCGGCCTGCGCGTCCTCTTCGGCGGTGGGGAAGTTGCGTGCGGTCAGGTCGTTGCGCTTGGCGTCCATGGGCACTCTCGGTGGCGGGCCGTGCAGCTTAGCGTGCCTTCGTGCCGCGCAACGCTGCACACACCGGGCAATGCGCGTCGCGCTGCACGCCGATCTGCGTCCATTCCATGGCCCGCACCTCCAGCATCTGCAGCCGACCGGCCAGCGAGCTGCCGATGCCGGCCAGCAGCTTCAGCGCCTCGGCCGCCTGCATGCTGCCGACGATGCCGACCAGCGGCGCGAACACGCCCATCGTCGCGCAGGCCGTCTCCGGCACGCCGGCGGCGGGCGGGAACACGCACGCATAACACGGCGCGTCGGCCGTGCGCGTGTCGTACACCGACAGCTGCGCATCGAAGCCGAGCGCCGCGCCGGCCACCAGCGGCCGCGCATGGGCGACGCAGGCGGCATTGACGGCCTGGCGGGTGGCGAAGTTGTCGCTGCAGTCCAGCACCACGTCGGCCGGCGCCACCAGCTCGTCCAGCAGCGCGGCATCGGCACGCTGCACGCGCGCCGTGACCTGCACGTCGGGGTTGATGGCATGGAGGGTCTGGCGCGCGGACTCGGCCTTCGCCATGCCCAGCCGGGAAAGGTCGTGCGCGATCTGGCGCTGCAGGTTGGTCAGCTCGACCGCATCGTCGTCGACGATGGTGATGCGGCCGACGCCGGCCGTGCCCAGGTACATCGCCGCCGGCGAGCCGAGGCCGCCGGCACCGATGATCAGCGCGTGCGCGGCCAGCAGCCGGCGCTGGCCTTCGATGCCCAGCTCGTCGAGCAGGATGTGGCGCGAATAGCGCAGCAGCTGTCGGTCGTCCATGGGTGCAGCATAGCGAGGAGAAACGACGAGGCCCGCACGCGGCGGGCCTCGCAGCCGGGCAGGGCGCGTCAGTTGACGTCGACCTCGGCCTTGCGCTCGGTGGCGGTCTTGCTGACGATCACCGGCCGCTTGCTCAGCTGGTTCAGCGCCTGTTGCAGCTGGAAGTCGTCCGCGGTGCCGAACTCGGGCAGCGGCTTCGGCGGCTCCTTCTGCTTGGCCAGCTGTTCCTCGAGCTTGTTGCGTGCCTCCTCGCGCAGCTTGTTGCGCGCCTCGTCCTGCTTCTCGTCGGCGCCGCTCAGGTGCTTGGTCAGGTCGGCCTCGCGCATGCGCAGCGCGGCGAAGACGTTGCCGTCGGCGGTTTCGTCGAGCCAGATGTCGGGCACCACGCCCTTGGCCTGGATCGCCTTGCCCGACGGCGTGTAGTAGCGCGCGGTGGTGATCTTCAGCGCGGTGTCGGCCGACAGCGGGCGCACCGTCTGCACCGAGCCCTTGCCGAAGGTCTGCGCACCCATGATGGTGGCGCGCTTGTGGTCCTGCAGCGCGCCGGCGACGATCTCGCTGGCCGAGGCCGAGCCTTCGTTGACCAGCACCACCAGCGGCACCGTCTTGATGGCCGCCGGCAGCCGCTTCAGCGGGTCGTTGCTGGCGCGGCGCGCGTAGAACTCGGGCGACGCCTTGAAGGTGGCCTTCGATTCGGCGATCTGCCCGTTGGTGGTGACGACGACCACGTTCTCGGGCAGGAAGGCGGCCGAGATGGCGATGGCGGCGTCGAGCAGGCCACCCGGGTCGTTGCGCAGGTCGAGCACCAGGCCCTTCAGGTTCGGTTCCTGCTTGTAGATCTCTTCGAGCTTGCGCACGAAGTCGTCGACGGTGCGGTCCTGGAACTGGCTGACGCGCAGCCAGGCGTAGCCCGGCTCGAGGATCTTCGAGCGCACGCTCTGGATGCGGATCTCCTCGCGCGTGATGGTCACCGGGAAGCTGCGGTTCTCGCTCTTGCGGAAGATGGTCAGCGAGACCTTGGTGTTCGGCTCGCCGCGCATGCGCTTGACCGCCTGGTCCAGGGTCAGGCCCTTGACGGCGGTGTCGTCGATGCGCGTGATCAGGTCGCCGGACTTGATGCCGGCACGAAAGGCGGGCGAGCCCTCGATCGGCGACTGCACCTTGACCAGGCCGTCTTCCATGCCGATCTCGATGCC
>DAORHX010000422.1:0-3557 GCA_035438245.1 Rubrivivax sp. | reverse complement strand
GCACACGCCTTCGCCGCCGACCTGGCCGACGAAGCGGCCTGCCGCGCGCTGCCGGCCGCGGTGCTGGCGCGCTTCGGCAGGCTGCAGGCGGTGGTCAACAACGCGGCGCTGTTCGAGCATGACGACCTGGCGAGCTTCACGACGGCCTGCCTGGAGCGCCACTGGCGCGCCAACGTCGCGCCGCCGCTGCTGCTGGCGCAGGCATTGCATGCGCAGGCCGAGGCGTCGGGCGGCAGCGGCTGCGTCGTCAACCTGCTCGACCAGAAGCTGTGGAATCCGAACCCGGACTACCTTTCCTACACGCTGTCGAAGGCCGCGCTGGAAGCGGCGAACACGCTGCTCGCGCAGGCGCTGGCGCCGCGCGTGCGCGTGTGCGGCGTGGCCCCGGGCGTGACGCTGCCGTCGGGCCCGATGGACCAGGCCGGCTTCGAGCGCGCGCAGCGCCAGACGCCGCTGCAGCGTTCGTCGACCGAGGTGGACGTCGCGCGTGCGGTGCGCTTCCTGCTCGACGCGCCGGCGATCACCGGCACGACGCTGCTGGTCGACGGCGGCCAGCACCTGGCGCACCAGCCGCGCGACGTCATGTTCCTCGGCGGCGCAGCGCCATGACGAGCCTGCTGCTGCACCCGCGACTGGCCGATTGCCGCCGCGTCTTCCTGCGCCGGCACGAGGTGCGAACGCACATCGGCGTGCACGACTTCGAGAAGGCCGGCGCGCAGCGTGTGCTGGTCACGGTCGAGCTGTACGTGCCGCTGGCGCAGTCGACGCCGCGCGCCGACCAGCTGCACGAGGTGGTCGACTACGACTTCATCCGGCGCGTCATCGCCGAGCGTGTCGCGCGCGGCCACATCCAGCTGCAGGAAACGCTGGCCGACGAGCTGCTGCAGCGCATGCTCGCGCATCCGCAGGTGCGGGCCGCCGGCGTGCGCACCGAAAAACCCGACGTCTATCCCGACTGCGACGCCGTCGGCGTCGAAGTCTTCGCCATCAAGCCCGCATGAACACCGTCACCGACCCCGCGCTGCGCGACACGCGCCGCCAGGCCTTCGAGGCCAACAAGCTCGCCAAGAAGCTGCACCGCCAGGTGGGCCAGGCGATCGTCGACTTCAACATGATCGAGGCCGGCGACAAGGTGATGGTGTGCCTGTCCGGCGGCAAGGACAGCTACGCGCTGCTCGACGTCCTGATGGGCCTGCGCGAGCGCGCACCGGTCGACTTCGAGCTGGTCGCCGTCAACCTCGACCAGAAGCAGCCGGGCTTTCCGGCGCACGTGCTGCCCGACTACCTGCGCCGGCGCGGCGTGCCGTTTCACATCGAGGATCAGGACACCTACAGCATCGTCAAGAAGCTGGTGCCCGAGGGCCAGACGATGTGCAGCCTGTGCTCGCGGCTGCGCCGCGGCATCCTCTACCGTGTCGCCAGCGAACTGGGCGCGACGAAGATCGCACTCGGCCACCACCGCGACGACATCGTCGTCACGCTGCTGATGAACATGTTCTTCGGTGGCCGCATGAAGGGCATGCCGCCGAAGCTGGCCAGCGACGACGGCCGCCATGTGGTCATCCGGCCGCTGGCCTATGTCGCCGAGACCGACCTCGAACGCTGGGCCGAGCACCGCCAGTTCCCGATCATCCCGTGCAGCCTGTGCGGCAGCCAGGACAACCTGCAGCGCGTGCAGATCAAGGCGATGCTGCGCGACTGGGAGCGCCAGTACCCGGGGCGCAGCGACAACATGCTGCGCGCGCTGGGTCACGTGGTGCCGTCGCACCTGATGGACCGCCAGCTGCACCCTTTCGCCACGCTGCGTGCCACCGGCGTGGCCGACCCGGCCGGCGACAAGGCCTTCGACGACGATGACGACTGCGCCAGCCCGGCGGCGGCAGTGCCGATACGCATCGCGCCGCGCTGACGACCCTCACGACCCTCAGTGAGCGGGCTCGGACAGCGGCGCAGGCCGCTGCGCCGCCAGCGCGCGCAGGTCCTGCTGCCAGCCTTCCAGGCGCTCGTGCGCGGCCTGTCGCTGCGCGGTCGTGGTGCTGTTGTGCAGCTGCGCGACGAACGCGCAGTTGTACTCCAGCAGCCGCTGCTGATAGCCGCGGTACGGCTCGGGCGGGCGCAGCCAGCGCTCGGACAGCGCGCGCAGCCCGGCCAGGTTCGATGCGGGGTCGGCGCGCGCCGTGCCGCCGGCGGTCAGCCGCGCCAGGGTCTGCAGCGTCTCGCCCTGCAGCGCCCGGCGCTCGGCATACCAGACGACCGGGTCGAACGGCGAGGCCGCGACGCCCGCGGCGATCAGCTGGCGCTGCCGGTCGTCGAGCCGCCCGTAGAGCATCTCGGCGCGCTCGACGGTGCGCCTGACCGAGGACTTCAGCCGCTCGTCGCCGGGCTGCAGGTAGTCGCGCTCGAATTCGAGGTTCGACTTGCGGTAGCGCTGTTCCAGGTGCGCCAGCTGCTGCGGCTTGAGCAGCGGCAGCAGCTCGGCGGCCAGCGGCACGCCGTGGGCCACCGCCGCATCCAGCCGCGTGCGCAGCTGCACCCACGCCACGCACACCTGCTGCGGCGTGACCGGCTGCATCACCTGCTGCTGCGTGGCGGCCAGCCAGTCGGCATAGTCGGGCAGCTGCGTGCGGCGATGCCAGGCGAACCACTGCTGCAGCGCGTCCTTGGCGCGCGGCGCCTCGGCGGCGTCGATGTCCAGATAGCCGTCGAGCCACCACCAGGCCAGCGTCGGCGCCTGGTTGTAGCCGATTCGTACCGCACTGCAGCCGCCGAGCAGCATCAGCACGAGCAGGCACGCGCCGATAATTCCACCTTTGACCGTGGAAGCTCGCATGGCTCTGAACATCGTCATCATGGCCGCCGGCAAGGGCACGCGCATGAAGTCCGCGCGGCCCAAGGTGCTGCACCGCCTGGGCGGCACCAGCCTATTGCAGCATGTTCTGAACCAATGCGTGCCGCTGCAGGCCACGCGCACCGTGGTCATCACCGGCCACGGCGCCGACGCGGTCGAGGCCGAAGTGCGCGGCGACCAGCTGGTGTTCGTGCGCCAGATGCCGCAGCTGGGCACCGGCCATGCGATCTTGCAGGCGTTGCCGGCGCTGGACGAGCGCGCGAGCACGACGCTGATCCTCAACGGCGACGTGCCGCTGATCCGCGCCGCCACGGCGGCCGCGCTGGCCGCGGCCTGCGGCGGCGAGCAGCTGGCGTTGCTGACGATCGAGCTGGCCGATGCCAGCGGCTACGGCCGCATCGTGCGCAACGCCGCCGGCCAGGTGGCCGGCATCGTCGAGCACAAGGACGCCAGCGCCGCACAGCGCCAGATCCGCGAGATCTACACCGGCATGATGGCCGCGCCGACCGCGGCCCTGCAGCGCTGGGTGCGGGCGATCGGCAACGACAACGCGCAGCGCGAGTACTACCTGACCGACATCGTCGCCATGGCCGTGGCCGAAGGCGTGCCGGTGGTCGCCACGCAGCCCGCCAGCGACACCGAAGTGCTCGGCGTGAACAGCCCGCTGCAGCTGGCCGACCTGGAGCGCCGGCTGCAGCGCTCGATCGCC
>DAORHX010000421.1:0-3584 GCA_035438245.1 Rubrivivax sp. | reverse complement strand
TGCCCGACGGCTTCGGCTTCCTGCGCTCGCCCGACACCAGCTACATGGCGAGCACCGACGACATCTACCTGTCGCCCAGCCAGATCCGTCGCTTCAACCTGCACACCGGCGACATGGTCGAAGGCGAGGTGCGCGTGCCCAAGGATGGCGAACGCTACTTCGCGCTGGTCAAGGTCGACCGCGTGAACGGCGTCACGCCCGAGGAGAGCAAGCACAAGATCATGTTCGAGAACTTGACGCCGCTGTTCCCGAAGGAGCAGTTCAAGCTCGAACGCGACGTCAAGGGCGAAGAGAACATCACCAGCCGCATCATCGACCTGATCGCGCCGATCGGCAAAGGCCAGCGCGCGCTGCTGGTGTCGCAGCCGAAGAGCGGCAAGACGGTGATGATGCAGCACTTCGCGCACGCCATCGTCGCCAACTACCCCGACGTGCACCTGATGGTGCTGCTGGTCGACGAGCGGCCCGAGGAAGTGACCGAGATGCAGCGCACGGTGCGCGGCGAGGTCATCAGCTCGACCTTCGACGAGCCCGCCGCACGCCACGTGCAGGTGGCCGAGATGGTGATCGAGCGTGCCAAGCGCCTGGTCGAGATGAAGAAGGACGTGGTCATCCTGCTGGATTCGATCACGCGGCTGGCGCGCGCCTACAACAACGTGCTGCCGTCGAGCGGCAAGGTGCTGACCGGCGGCGTCGACGCCAACGCGCTGCAGCGCCCGAAGCGCTTCTTCGGCGCGGCGCGCAACATCGAGGAAGGCGGCAGCCTGACGATCATCGGCACCGCGCTGATCGACACCGGCAGCCGCATGGACGAGGTCATCTACGAGGAATTCAAGGGCACCGGCAACTGCGAGATCTACCTCGACCGCCGCATGTCCGAGAAGCGCGTCTACCCGTCGATCCTGCTCAACAAGAGCGGCACGCGGCGCGAGGAACTGCTGCTCAAGCCGGAGATCCTGCAGAAGACCTGGATCCTGCGCAAGCTGCTGTACCCGATGGACGAGATCGAGGCGATGGAGTTCATCCTCGAGAAGATGAAGGCCACCAAGACCAACCTCGACTTCTTCGACATGATGCGTCGCGGCGGCTGAGCCCGGCGCGCAGCGGTTCCTGCGGACCGGCCTGTGCCTGGCGAACACCTTCGCGCCTGCCGGCGCGAAGGCCGCGAGGACGACACCTTCCGCTAGAATTCGCCCTTTCCTCCGGCAAGTGCGCTGCCCAGTGCGGCGTGGCTACCAACCCACCCCAGAGGCAACCCATGAAACAAGGCATCCACCCCGAATACCGCGACGTCTGCTTCGTCGACCTGTCCAACGGCTTCAAGTTCGTCACGCGCTCGTGCGTGACCAGCAAGGAAAAGATGACGATGGACGACGGCCGCGAACTGCCGCTGATCAAGCTGGAAACGACCAGCGAGACGCACCCGTTCTATACCGGCACGCAGAAGAGCGTCGACAGCCTCGGCGGCCGCGTCGAGAAGTTCCGCAACAAGTTCGCCCGCGTCACCAAACCCGCCGCCAAGTAGGGCCCCGCGCGCGACGACGAGAAGGCAGCCGAGGCTGCCTTTTTTGTTGCCGCGACCCTCGGGCATGATGCCGACGTGAACACACCGACCCCGGCGCTGGTGACGCAGCGCGCCGCACGCGGCATGCCGCGGCTCGCCCTGCTGCTGCTGTGCGCGGCCTACGTGCTGCCGGGCGTGTTCGCGCGCGACCCGTGGCGCAACGCCGACATCACCGCCTTCGGCTACATGCTGAGCCTGGCCGAAGGCCGCAGCCCGTGGCTCTCGCCGTCGCTCGGCGGCATTGCCGCCGACGCCGCGTTGCTGCCGTACTGGCTGGGCGCCATTTCGATCAAGCTGTGGTCGCCGTGGCTCGATGCCGCGCTGGCGGCACGGCTGCCTTTCGGCGCGTTGTTGGCGCTGACTCTGGCGCTGACCTGGTACAGCGCCTACCAGCTGGCGCGCACCGACGCGGCGCAGCCGGTGGCCTTCGCCTTCGGCGGCCAGGCCGAGCCGGTGGACTACGCACGCGCCATCGCCGATGCGGCCGTGCTGGCGCTGATCGCCAGCCTCGGCCTGCTGCAGCTCGGCCACGAGACCACGCCGGAGCTGGCCCAGCTGTTCGCCATCAGCCTGGGCATGTGGGCGATGGCGGCGGCACCGTACCGCGTCTGGCGCGCGCGGCTCGGCATCGTCGCCGGCCTGATGCTGCTGGCCGGCAGCGGAGCGCCGTTCGTCGCGCTGGCCGTCGGCGTGACCGGCGCGGTGGTCTGTGCGCGCTCGAACTACGCGCAGGTGCGCCGCCTGGTGCCCTGGGTCGCGTTCGGCACGCTGGCGGCCGTGGTGCTGGCCGCCGGCCTGCGCAGCTGGAGCTGGCGCCTGTGGCCACGCTTCGACGCGCCGCAGCTGTGGTCGATCGGCCGGCTGTGGCTGTGGTTCATGTGGCCGACCTGGCTGCTCGCCCTGTGGACCCTGTGGCGCTGGCGCCGTCACCTGCAGCATCGACACGTGTCGGTGCCGCTGGTCACGGTGGTGGTCGCTCTGGCGTGCAGCCTCGGCATGGGTGGCTCCGAGCGTGCACTGCTGCTCGGCCTGCCGGGGCTCGCGGTGCTGGCCGCCTTTGCCTTGCCGACGCTGAACCGCAGCACCACCGCCGGCATCGACTGGTTCTCGATGATCCTGTTCACGCTCGGCGCCGGGGCGCTGTGGGTCATCTATGCGTCGGTGTACACCGGCGTGCCGGCCAAGCCGGCCGCCAACATCGCGCGCCTGGCGCCGGGCTTCATGCCGCAGTTCTCGGCGCTGGCGCTGCTGCTGGCGTTGGCCGGCACGGTCGGCTGGCTGTGGCTGCTGCGCTGGCGCACCGGGCGGCACCGCGAGGCGCTGTGGAAGAGCCTGGTGCTGCCGGCCGGAGGCGTGGCGCTGTGCTGGCTGCTGCTGATGACGCTGGGGTTGCCGATCCTCGACTACGCACGCAGCAACCGGCCGCTGGTGGAACGCATCGCACGGCACGTGCCGGCCGGGCAATGCATCGCCGCCCCGGGACAGTCGATGTCGCTGGTTGCCGCGCTCGAGTTCTTCGGCCCCTACGAAGTGGACGCGCGGCGCAGCGCCGCACAGACCGGTTGCAACTACCTGGTCCGGGTCACGCCGGTGGCCTCGCCGGGCCGCGCGCCCGAGGGCTGGACACGCATCGCGCGCGAGCGCCGGCCCACCGATCGCAACAACCTGACCTCGGTCTACCGGCGCGACGACGCGCGCTGAAGCGTCACCGCGGCGCCTCGGCGCCGGCAGCGGGCTGCGGCATTGGCAGGTCGGCACGGCGCACGCGCGACGGCGGCAGCGCCAGGCAGAAGGTCGAACCCTTGCCCGGCTCGCTGTCGATGGTGATGTCGCCGCCGTGGCGCTGCACCACGTGCTTGACGATCGCCAGGCCCAGGCCGGTGCCGCCGGTGTCGCGCGAGCGGCTGCCGTCGACACGGTAGAAGCGCTCGGTCAGGCGCGGCACATGCTCGTGCTCGATGCCGATGCCGGTGTCGCTGACGCAAAGCGCCCCCCAACCGTCGGGCCGCAGCGCCCAGTG
>DAORHX010000420.1:0-3586 GCA_035438245.1 Rubrivivax sp. | reverse complement strand
TGCACGACTGGTGCGTGCAAGGCATGGGCATCGCCTGGCGCAGCACCTGGGAGGTCGAGCGCGAGGTCGCCGACGGCACGCTGGTGGCGCTGCTGGAAGACTTCGCCGCGCCGCCGAACGGCATCTACGCGGTGTTCCCGCAGCGCAAGCACCTGCCGCTGCGCGTGCGCCTTTGGATCGACTTCATCAAGCACAGCTACGGCGACCCGGCCTACTGGCAAGGCGGGGTCGGCCGCAGCTGAAGACGCCGCTTCAGCCGCCGGCGTCGCCGACGCACTTCTTGACGAAGCTCGAGCGCGCCGCGCCGGCGAGCTTCTTGTCGTCGGCCTGCGACTCGCAGCCCGCGGCAGCGGTGGCGGCCTTGCCGCCGTCCTTCTCGCACTTGGTCACGAAGCTGGTCTTGGCCGCGCCGGCCAGCTTCTTGTCGGCGGCCAGCGCCTCGCAGGTGCTGGCGCCGCCCGCGTCGGCTTCGCACTTCTTCATGAAACTGGTCAGCGCGGCGCCGGCCAGTTTCTTTTCCTTCGCCGTGGCCTCGCAGGCGGCGTTGGCCGCGTAGGCCTGGGTGCACAAGGCCATGGCCGCAACGGCCAGCATGCGCGTCGGTGTCTTCATTCGTCGCTCCTCGGCAGTGCGTGTTGCGGCCCGCATTGGACCACGAAGGCGGGCGCCGTCAGAGGATGCGGCGCGGATGCGCCAGCGCCTCGTGCGCCGCATGCAGCCGACGCACCAGCACGCGGATGAACGCCGCATCGAACAGCCGGCGCGTGCCCAGGCTCAGGCGTTCGAGCAGTTGCGGGGTGAACGAGATCGTCGTCGCCGCCTTGGAGACGACGACGTCGGCGCTGTGGATGCGCAACGCCGGGCTCGGCGCCAGGTACGCCATCTCGCCGACCGAGGTGCCGGCGCCGAGCTGCGCGACGCGCTGACCGTCGCGGTACACCTCGACCTCGCCCTGCGCGATGATGTGGAAGCTGTTGCCCTCCTCGCCGTGCCGGTACAGCGCGTGGCCGAACGGGCAGCGCTGCCACTGCGCGCGGTGCACCACCTCCCACAGCTCGACGTCGCCGAAGCCGGCGAAGAATTCCAGCGAGCGCAGCAGGTTGAAGCGTTCGGAATCGAGCACCGCCTGCAGCGGTCCGCGCGGCAGCTCGCCGTCGGCCACCAGCGCCGACAACTCCTGCGCGAAGCTGTCCCAGTCGGCGTGGCGGTCCTCGCGCCGCTTGGCCAGCGCGCGCGCGATCAGCCGGTCCAGCCGCGGCGGCACGCCGTCGCGCAGCAGCTGCAGCGAGGCCGGCTCGACGTTGTAGATCTGGTGCATCAGCGCGGCCTGCTGCGTCGCATCGAAGGGCGCGCGCCCGGCGATCAGGTGGTACAGCACGCCGGCCAGCGCGTAGATGTCGGCGCGGGCGTCGAGCTCGTCGCCGTCCAGTTGCTCCGGCGGCATGTAGGCCAGCGAGCCGACGCGGAACACCTGCGTGCGCTCGGACTGCAGGTTCATCACGCTGCCGAAGTCGGTGATCTTGACGTTGGTGACCAGGACAGGAGGCGCCGCGCCGGCCCGGGCCTCCTGGCCCCCCCCAGCGGGGACGGCGGCCGGCTCGGCGCGCGCCGGGGGGCCGGTTCCGCGCAGCACGGCCAGGATGTTGGCCGGCTTGACGTCGCGATGGATCAGACCCTGCTTGTAGACGTAGCCCAGCGCCATCGCGCACTTGAAGCCGATCTCCACCACCTGGTCCAGCGGCAGCAGCGCGTCGGGCTTGCAGAAGCGGCGCAGCGTCACGCCGTCCACGTACTCCATCACCAGGTACGGCGCCTCGTCGTCTTCCACCGCGTCGTGGATCTGCACGACGTTCGGGTGCTGCAGGCGGCCCACCAGCGCCGCTTCGGCGGCGAAGAAGTGCTGCTGGAAGTGGCCCTCGGCCGAATCGTGCGCCTGCGCGACACGCACACGCTTGATCGCCACGTCGCGCTGGTTGAACTCGTCACGGGCGAGGAAGACCTCGCTGGTCGCGCCTTCGCCCAGCCTGGCGCGCACCGCGTACTTGCCGATGTGCGTCGGCAAGCCGGTGTCGCGGATGGCAGCGGAAGGCGAAGCCGGTTCGGTCATGGCGCAAAGCGGCGCGCATCGCGCCAGCGCGCATGGTGCGGCCGGCGCCCGCCCGCCCGCGCAACCGGCCCCGCGGCTCGAGCGGCATCCGTCACGCTTGGCCGCAGCAGCAAAGGCCGTGCCACCCCGGCAAACTAGAATCTTCCCCATGATTCAAGCCAAGCAGGAGCTGTTGCAAGCGCTGCAGGCAGTGCTCGCGCAGATGGCTCCGGGCTCGGCCGTGCCGTGTGCGTTCGAGTCGCCGAAGCTGGCCGCGCATGGCGACCTGGCCATCACCGCGGCGATGGCACTGGCACGCAGCCTGAAGAAGAAGCCGCGCGAGCTGGCCGAAACGCTGGTCGAGCTGCTGCGCGCACAGCCGGCGGCCACGGCCTGGGTGCAGGACTTCGAGATCGCCGGCCCGGGCTTCGTCAATCTGCGCTTGAAGCCTGCAGCGCGGCAAGCGGTGGTCGCCGAAGTGCTGCGCGACGGCGGCGCCTTCGGCCGCATCGGCACCGGCACCGAGCGCGTGCTGGTCGAATTCGTCTCGGCCAATCCGACCGGGCCGCTGCACGTCGGCCATGCGCGCCAGGCGGCGCTCGGCGACTGCATCTGCAGCCTGTTCGAATCGCAGGGCTGGCAGGTGCAGCGCGAGTTCTATTACAACGACGCCGGCGTGCAGATCGCCAACCTGGCCACCTCGACGCAGGCGCGACTGCAGGGGCTGAAGCCCGGTGACGCCGGCTGGCCCGAGGCCGCCTACAACGGCGACTACATCGCCGACATCGCCGCGGCCTACCTCGCGCGCGCCAGCGTCAAGGCCGACGATCGCGAGTTCACGGCCAGCGGCGACATCACCGACCTGGACGACATCCGCCAGTTCGCGGTGGCCTACCTGCGCCACGAGCAGGACCTGGACCTGCAGGCCTTCGGCGTGCGCTTCGACCACTACTTCCTCGAATCCAGCCTCTACACCAGCGGGCGCGTCGAGGCGACGGTGAAGCGCCTGGTCGACGGCGGCGACACCTACGAGCAGGACGGCGCGCTGTGGCTGCGCAGCACCCGGTACGGCGACGACAAGGACCGCGTGATGCGCAAGTCCGACGGCGGCTACACGTACTTCGTGCCCGACGTCGCCTACCACCTGACCAAGTTCGAGCGCGGCTTTGCCAAGGTCATCAACGTGCAGGGCAGCGACCACCACGGCACGATCGCGCGCGTGCGCGCCGGGCTGCAGGCGGCGCGGCTGGGCATCCCGCCCGGCTTCCCCGACTACCTGCTGCACAAGATGGTCACGGTGATGCGCGGCGGCCAGGAGGTGAAGATCTCCAAGCGCGCCGGCTCCTACGTGACGCTGCGCGACCTGATCGACTGGACCAGCCGCGACGCGGTGCGCTTCTTCCTCATCAGCCGCAAGGCCGACACCGAATTCGTCTTCGACATCGACCTGGCGCTGAAGGCCAACGACGAGAACCCGGTGTTCTACGTGCAGTACGCGCA
>DAORHX010000419.1:0-3598 GCA_035438245.1 Rubrivivax sp. | reverse complement strand
GGTCTGCTCGCACGCCAACAGCAACAAGGACCACAAGCGGCAGCCGCTGGTGATCTATTCCTCGGATCTGCGCCGCGCACAGGACACCGCGATGGAACTCGCCGCGCACACCGGCCAGCAGGTGCACCTCGATCCCCGGTTGCGCGAGACCGACCTCGGGGACTGGCAGGGCATGACCCACCACGAGGTCGACGCCGAGGCGCCCGGTGCGCGGCTGGCCTGGCGCGACGATGCGCACACGGCGCGGCTGCGGGCCGCGCTGGTCGCACCGGACGATCAGCAGCGGCTGCGTGTCTACAACGACCACCTGGCCACGCTGACGCAGGCCCTGCCGGACACGTCCACGTCGCTTGCCAGGCTGATGTCGCCGCTGTTCGCGCTGGCCGCCGAACGCAGCGCCGCCGGCGGCGATCCGGTGGCAGAGAACCGTTGCGCGCTGCTGGTGCTGGCCTTCTTCGCCAACCACCGCCCGCTCGGCTCGCTGCTGCCCGCGGCCTACGACTGGCCCCGGCCGCAGCCGCTGGTCGTCACGCTGAGGGAACGCCAGGACTTCGCGCTGCACTTCACGATCTCGGCGCTGCTCGCCGCGGAAGCCGGTACGCCGCTGGCCGATGTCGTCGGCCTGTGGAAGGAAGTGAACGACGCCCGCCACGGCGGCAGCGGCTTCAGCTTCAACGACCTTGCGGCCGACCGCGCGGGCACGCGGCTGGGCGAGATGGCCGTGCAGGAGCCGCTGCGGCTGCAGCGGCGCATCGCCGCCGGTGTCGTCGACAGCGACCTGCTGCCACGCGTCGACGACCTGCCCGAGCACCTGCGCGAAGCCGACTTCGTCGCACGCTATGGCGGCGTCGGCGGCGCCGGCTACAACCGCCTGCTGGCGCAGATCGAGGCGCGCCTCGACGCGCTGCCGCTGCTGCGTTGAGCGTCAGCGGCGCAGCGCCTGCAGGCCCAGCAGCAGGCCGATCAGCACCGGCTGGTGCAGCATGTAGAAGCTCAGCGACCAGCGTCCCAGCGTCGCCAGCGGCCGCGCGACGGGGGCCAGGGGCCCGCCCAGCCAGCCGGGCCGCTCGCGCAGCAGCCATTGCCCGGCCGCCACGCCGAACAGGACCACGCCGCACCACGGCAGCAGCGGCACGAAGTCCTCGGTCACCGGCTTGCGCGTCACCAGGCCGACCCAGTTCGTCCAGCGCGAATCGAAGACCGGGTGCTGCACCCACAGCGGCAGCACGATGCACAGCGCGCCCAGCGGCCACAAGCCGCGACGCAGCGGCGCCGCCAGCCGCGCCAGCACCAGCATCACCGCGATGGCATGCAGCACGCCGAAGCTGATCCAGCTGTTCGGGAACATCCACGCCGAACCGAGGCTCACCAGCAGCGCACACCCGGCGATCTGCGCCCAGCGCTTCCAGAAGCGCAGCCAGCTCTGCCCGGCATGCAGCGCGACCGCCAGCGACAAGCCGGCGCAGAACAGGAACAGGCTGACGATCGAGGCACGCTGCACGGTCCACAGCGGGTCGGCATAGAAGTTCTGCCTGACCGCCAGCCAGCCGAAATGGTTCAGGTCGAAAGCCAGGTGGAACAGTGCCATCCAGACGACGGCGGCACCGCGCAGCGCGTCGAGGCGCTGCAGGCGTTCGGGCGAGGTACTCGGCATGGCCCGCGATGCTAGGGCCAGTCGGGCTGCGCGGGCCACTAACATCCCCTGCATGACGAGCAACCCCCCCACGGGGCGGCGCAGCCCCGCCGAACAAGCGAAGTTCCACGACGCGATGACGCATCTTTGGGAGCAGCGCATCAGCTTCAACAAGGTGCTGGGGCTGAAAGTGCTGTCGCTGCAGCCGGCCGACGTGCGCGTGCGCCTGGACATGCGGCCCGACCTGGTCGGCCACTACGCCTACGGGCGCCTGCACGGCGGCGTGATCAGCGCGTCGCTGGACGCACTGGGCGGCATGGCGCTGATGGTGGCGATGGGCGAGAAGCACTGCGGCGAGAGCGCCGACCAGGTGATGCACCGCTTCGGGCGCATGGGCACGGTCGACCTGCGCGTGGACTTCCTGCGCCAGGGCATCGGCAGCCACTTCATCGGCAGCGCCGAGGTCACGCGCCTCGGCGGGCGCATCGGCTCGACGCAGATGCGCCTGGTCAACGACCAGGGCACGCTGATCGCCACCGCCGCGGCGTCGTTCATCGTTTCCTGAGGGCGGCAGGCCGCAGCGGCGGGCCGCACCCGGCAGGAGGGTCACGGGGCGGTCCCAAGCGACCATCGGGCACCCCTAGTTTCAACGAGACCCGGCGCAGTGCCTGCGACGGCGATCTCTAGAATGAAACGATGTTCTCGAAGAAGAACAAGAGGACTCGGCAAGGGCGGCAGATGGTGAGGTGCAGCGCCATCATGGCCGACGCAGCGGCCGCCATCGCGCCCGGCGCGGGCATGGGCCGCCCGCGGTGGCATGCCGGCCGGGGCCGCCACCGGCTGACGGCCTGGGCCACGGCGCTTTGCCTGCTCGGCGCCACGCCGCTGCGGGCCCACGAGTCCGAGCAGTACACGCTGCCGTCGGGGCGCGACTTCGCCGACCTGGGCCCGCTGTTCTCGCGCTACTTCGCGGCCGCGATCCGCGACGCGGTGCTCGACCTCAACGCCGCCATCGATGCCGCGCTGGCCGCCGGCGACCGGCCGACCCAGGTGCAGGCGCTGCAGTCGGCAGACCGCGTCGCCGCGCAGGTGTGGGCACGCATCTTCGTCACCTACCCGACCAACGAGCTGCTGGACCTCGGCCTGCTCAGCACCGCCACACGCGCGCGCTACCCGGGCCTGGTGACGATGTACCGGCCGGTGGAATCGCTCTACGACGACCCGCTGCTGCTGCTGGACCTGAGCAAGTCGGTGCGCGCACTGTTCCGCGCCGGCACGGTCAGCGCGGGCGGCATGCTGTTCGGCACCGACAAGATCATCCATTTCATCAATGTCGGTCGCCTCTATCACACGCGCTACCTCGAAGCCGTCGACCAGGGCGCGAGCGAGAGCGACGCGATGCTGCACGCGGTACGCGCGACGGCGTCGAACCCGCTGCTGTCGGAGGACGGCATGCTCGGCCTGGTCACCACGGGCATCCGTTCCAACGGCGACCTGGCAGCCAACTACGCCGGCCTGAGGTTCTATCGCAACCTGACCGAGGCGGTGCAGCTCGGCGCGGTGCAATGGCCGCCACTGCTGCAGCGTGACGGCGAGCACTGGCGTGTGGCGGTCCAGGACGAGGGCACGGTCTTCACGCGCTTCGTGTCCGCACACTGGAACGAGGTGCTCAATCCGAACAGCTATGTCGGTTACGTCGGCGAACGGGTGCGCAGCGTGCTCGGCAGCCGTTGCGACGACGTCGCCGACTGGTACCGCGATCAGCGCGGGCAGCCGCTGGGCACGGCCTGGTTCGCTGCGCGCCAGCACGAGCTGGCCACTTGGCACGGCGAAGCCTACGGCCACGCGCTTCCTGCCGCGCCGGTCAGCGTCGTCGAGGTCTGCGCCGGCACCGGGCCGGCCGAGGCCGATGCCGATGCCGACGCGGCGTTGTCGTGGGCCGGCGCGCTGCCTGCCGCGACGCAC
>DAORHX010000418.1:0-3599 GCA_035438245.1 Rubrivivax sp. | reverse complement strand
GCAGGTTGCGCGTCAGCTCGCGCAGCGCCCATTCGTGCGCGCGCACCGGCGCGGCAACCGTGGCGATGTCGAAATCGAGCCCGGCGCTGGCGATCAGCGGCGCCAGGTCGAGCGCCACGGCGCGCGCGATCGCCGCCCAATCGACCACCGGTGCCTCCCCCTGCAGGCGCAGTTGCTCGACCTTGGCCAGCGCCAGCATCTGGTTGGCCAGCTCGGAGGCACGCTCGACCGTGCCGCTGATCTCCTGCAGCGCCTGTGCCGGTGCGACATCGCCGCGCTGCGCCGATTGCAGCTGCGTGCGCAGCACCGCCAGCGGCGTGCGCAGCTGGTGTGCGGTGTCGCGCACGAAGCGCTTCTGGTCGGCCAGCAGGTGCGCCAGGCGGCTTATGACCTGGTTCGTCGCCTCGACCAGCGGCAGCAGCTCGCGCGGCGCATGCGGGGTGCCGATCGGCGCCAGGTCGTTCTCGCGGCGCTGCACCAGCTGCGCGCTGAGCTCGCGCACCGGGCGCGTCGCGCGCTGCACCACCCACACGACCACCGCGCTGATCACCGCCAGCAGCAGCGCCTGGCGCCACAGCGTATCGACCAGGATCTGCCGCGCCAGCGTCTGGCGCAGTTCCAGCGTTTCGGCCACCTGGATGGTCGCCATGCCACGCCCGTCCTGCCCGGCCACCGGCTGCAGCAGCACCGCGACGCGCACCGGTTCGCCACGGTAGTGGTCGTCGTAGAAGTCGACCAGCGCGGCATAGGGCCCCTTGTCGGGCAGCGTGCCGCGCCACGGCGGCAGGTCCTCGAAGCCGGAGACCATCTCGCCGGCAAAGCCGCTGACCTTGTAGAACATGCGGCTGCGGTTGTCGGCCTCGAAGGGCTCGAGCGCGGCATAGGGCAGCGTCGCGCGCAGCCGGGCCTGGTCGGCGCTGCCGGAGACCTCGAGCTGCTCGCCGATGGTCTTGGCGCTGGCCAGCAGCGTGCGGTCATAGGCGACGTGGGCCACGCGCAGCGCCTGCCGATACAGCCCGACCGTGTTCAGCGCGATGATCGCCAGCACCGGCAGCAGGATGCCGAGCAGCAGCACGCTGCGCAGCGACCCCCCCGGGCGTGCGGGAGCCTTCAACCTGCGGCCTTCAGCAGGTAGCCCAGCCCGCGCAGCGTGACCAGCTGGGCGCCGGTGCCGGCGATCTTCTTGCGCAGCCGGTAGGCGACGACCTCGATGGCATCGGCCTGCACCTCGGCCTTGTCGGGAAAGACCAGCTCGAGCAGCCGCTCGCGTGCCACCGCCTGGCCGGGCCTGGCGAGCAGCGCGCGCAGCATCGCCAGTTCGCGCGGCGGCAGGTCCAGCGGCTGGCCATGCAGGCAGGCGCCGCCGCTGTAGTCGTCGATGTGCAGGCCGCAGAACGGTGCCGGTGCGTCGGCTTGCCGCGCGGCCGGGCCGCGCCGCGCCAGCGCGCGCACCCGCGCCTCCAGCTCGTCCAGGTCGAAGGGCTTGGGCAGGTAGTCGTCGGCGCCGGTGTTCAGACCGAGGACGCGGTCGCCGACGGTGCCGCGCGCCGTGAGGATCAGCACGGGGGTCTTCAAGCTTTCGGCACGTGCCCGGGCCAGCACGTCCAGCCCGTCCAGGCCCGGCAGGCTCAGGTCGAGCAGGACCACGTCGGGCAAGGCGGCGCGCCAGCGGTCGAGCGCGCGCGCGCCGTCGCCGCAGGCCGTGACCTGCATGCCGCGGCGCTCGAAGCTGCGCTGCAGCGTCGCCTGCATCTGCGCGTTGTCCTCGACCAGCAGCAGCTTCATCGCACCGACCTTAGCAGGCGCGGCATCAGCGTTTCCCCTAGGCATTCGGACAGCCGATTGACAGCCTTTGCCGCGAACATGCCGGGCATCGGCAACCGACGGAGACAGCGATGCGCAGAGACCAGTTCCTCAAGTCCATGGCCGCGATGGCCGTTGCCGGCACGCTGCCGCTGCACGCGCGCGCGTCCGCCAACGTGAAGATGATGATCCCCGCCAACCCCGGCGGCGGCTGGGACACCACCGGCCGCGCGCTCGGCAAGGCCTTGCAGGACGCCGGCGTGGCCTCGTCGGTGAGCTTCGACAACAAGGGCGGCGCCGCCGGCGCGATCGGGCTGGCGCAGTTCGTCAACGGCAGCAAGGGCGACCCGAACGCGATGATGGTGATGGGCGCGGTCATGCTCGGCGGCATCATCACCGGCAAGCCGCCGGTGTCGCTGTCGCAGGCCACGCCGATCGCGCGGCTGACCAGCGAATACAACGTCTTCGTGCTGCCGGCGAACTCGCCGCTGAAGACGATGAAGGACGTGATCGATCAGATGAAGAAGGACCCGGGCAGCGTCAAGTGGGGCGGCGGCTCGCGCGGCGCCACCGAGCACATCGCCGCGGCGATGATCGCGCGCAACGTCGGCGTCGACCCGGCCAAGATCAACTACGTCGCCTTCCGCGGCGGCGGCGAGGCGATCGCGGCGATCCTCGGCGGCAACGTGACCATCGGCGGCAGCGGCTACAGCGAGTTCGCCGAGTACATCGCCACCGGCAAGATGCGCGCCATCGCCGTCACCTCCGACGCGCGGCTGAAGGGCGTCAACGTGCCCACACTGAAGGAGCAGGGCATCAACGTCGTGCTCGGCAACTGGCGCGGCGTCTACGGCGCTTCCGGCATCACGCCCGACCAGGCCAAGGCGCTGACCGAGATGGTCGTCAAGGCGACGAAGAGCAAGGCCTGGGCCGAGGCGCTGGAGAAGAACAACTGGACGCCGGCGCTGTTGACCGGCCCGGCCTTCGCCAGCTTCGTCGACGAGGAGTTCGCCAGCCTGCGTGCGGTGATGGTCAAGTCGGGCATGGTCTGATGCCGCGGCGCACACGATGAAGCGCGAACAACTGCTGGTCGGCGCCGGCGTGCTGGTGCTGGGGCTGCTGGTCGCCGTCGGCGCGCTGCAGATCTCCAGCGACGCCGGCTACGGCGGCGTCGGCCCGAACTTCCTGCCGTGGCTGGTCGGCGGGCTGCTCGCGCTGTGCGGCGTGCTGCTGGTGCGCGAGGCCGCGAGCGGCGGCTTTCGCCAGCTCGAAGAGGCGTCGGGCGCCGAGCGCGGCGACTGGGTCGGCTTCGTCTGGGTGTCGGCCGGCGTGCTGGCCAACGCCGCGCTGATCACCACCATCGGCTTCATCCTCAGCTGCACGCTGTGCTTCGTGCTGGCGGTGCGTGGCCTGCGCTCGGCCGAAGGGCGGCTGGACCTGAGCCTGCGCGCGCTGGTGGTCGACGCGCTGATCGGCATGGCGATCGCGGCGCCGGTGTTCTGGATGTTCACGCAGGCGCTGGCGATCAACCTGCCGGGGCTGACTTCGACAGGTTGGTTGTAGATGGACACGCTGAACCAGCTGCTGCAAGGCTTCGTCACCGCCGGCACGCCGGTCAACCTGCTGTGGGCACTGCTCGGCTGCACGATCGGCACGGCGGTCGGCGTGCTGCCCGGCATCGGCCCGGCCACCGCGGTGGCGATGCTGCTGCCGATCACGCTGAAGGTCGAGCCGACCGCCTCGATGATCTTCTTCGCCGGCATCTACTACGGCGCGATGTACGGCGGCTCGACCAC
>DAORHX010000417.1:0-3610 GCA_035438245.1 Rubrivivax sp. | reverse complement strand
TCGCCACGGCCCCGGCGCGAGGTGCATCCGAGCTGGGCCGCTCGCCTTCGCGGCGGCGACGATGGGGGGGGAATCGGGGGGGCTGCGCGCGGCTTCGGGCGGGCCGATGCGCAAAGCGGCGTCGCACTCGGCCACGTGGCGCGCGTCGCGGTCGGCGTCGGAGTAGACCGCCACGCTGCGCAGCCCGAGGCGGCGCGCGGTGCGCGCGATGCGGCAGGCGATCTCGCCGCGGTTGGCGATCAGCAAGGTGTCGAACATGCCCTCGCCCGCCCTCAACCCTGCCGCCACGGCGGCGGACGCTTGGCGAAGAAGGCCTCGATGCCGGCGCGGCCCTCCTCGGTCTCCCAGGCGTCGGCCAACTTGTCGGCAGCGTAGATCATGCTCGTCGAAAGGTCGTGGCTGTCGACGTAGGACACCAGCTTCTTGGTCGCCGCCACCGCGCCCGGCGCGCACTGCAGCAGGTCGGCGAGTTCGCGCTCGACCGCGGCGTCGAGTTGATCGGCCGGAACCACCTCGGAAACCAGTCCGAGCCGCCGCGCCTCGGCCGCGTTCATGCGCTTGGCGGTGAGGAAGGTGCGCCGCGCATTGGCCTCGCCCATGCGCGCGACCACATACGGCGAGATGTTCGCCGGGATCAGCCCCAGGCGCACCTCGGTCAGGCAGTACATGCCGGTGTCGACCGCGACCGACACGTCGCACACCGAGATCATGCCCACGCCGCCTCCGTAGGCCGGCCCGTTGACGCGGCCGATCAGCGGCATCGGCAGTTCGTTGAGCGCGCGCAGCATCAGCGCCAGCTCGAAGCTCTCGCTCACGCGCTCGGCGCGCGTCTTCTTCATGTTCTGCTGCATCCAGCCGAGGTCGCCGCCGGCGCAGAAGGTCTGGCCGGCGCCGGTCAGCACCACCGCGCGCAGGCTCTTCGCGTCGGCGAGCCACGCGGCGGCGCGCTTCAGGTCGGCGATCAGCGTCGCGTTGAGCGCGTTGTGGGTGTCGGGGCGGTTCAGCGTCAGCGTCGCGACGGCGCGCGCATCGATCGCGAGCAGCAGGGTTTCGAAGGTGGGGAGGTTCATCGGGCGGGCCTCACATGCGGTAGACGGGCGTGGCGGTGCGCGGCGGCACGCGGCGGGTGCACAGCGCCAGCGCCAGGCCGAGCACGTCGCGCGAGGCCGAGGGCGCGATCAGCCCGTCGTCCCACAGCCGCGAGGTGGCGTAGTAAGGGTCGGTCTGGCGCTGGTACTGCTCGCGCACCGCGCGCTCGGTCTCGGCCATGCGCGCCTCGTCGGCCGGGCCGCGCAGGTTGGAGCGGGCGAGTTCCAGCATCACGTTGCTGGCGATGTCGGCACTCATCGTCGCCACCTGCGCGCTCGGCCAGGTGAACAGGAACTCGGGCTCGAAGCCGCGCCCGCACATGCCGTAGTTGCCGGCGCCATAGGAGCCGCCGACGATCAGCGTGAGCTTGGGCACGCGCGAGTTCGCGACAGCGTAGACCAGGTTCGCGCTGTGTTTGGAAATGCCGCCGCGCTCGGCCTCGCTGCCCACCATGAAGCCGGCGATGTTCTGCAGGAACAGCAGCGGCACGCCGCGCTGGTTGGCCAGCTCGAGGAAGTGCGTGCCCTTGAGCGCCGCCTCGGCAACCAGCGCGCCGTTGTTTCCCAGGATGCCGACCGGCTGGCCGTGGATCGCGCCGAAGCCGGTGACGAGCTGGGCACCCCAGTCGGGCTTGAACTCGTGGAACTCGCTGCCGTCGACGAGGCGGGCGATGATCTCGCGCGCGTCGTAGGGCTGCTTGGGGTCGGCGGGCACGAGCGCGTCGAGCTCCGCGGGGTCGTAGCGCGGTGGGCGCGGCGCGAGCGGCGGTGCCGGCAGTGGCGCCGGTGGCAGGCTGGCCACGACCTCGCGCAGCCGCGCCAGCGCCTGCGGCTCGTCCTCGGCCAGGTGGTCGTTGACGCCCGAGACGCGGGTGTGCATCTCGGCGCCGCCGAGCGTCTCGCCATCGACCGTCTCGTTGATCGCGATCTTCACGATCGACGGCCCGCCGAGGTGGATGCGCGCGTTGCCGCGCACCATGATCACCTCGTCGGACAGCGCCGGGATGTAGGCGCCGCCCGCGGTGCAGCCGCCGAACACCGCCGAGATCTGCGGGATGCCGTCCTGCGACATGCGGCACTGCTGGAAGAAGTTGTTGCCGAAGTGGTCGCGGTCGGGAAACACGCGGTCCTGCTCGGGCAGGAAGGCGCCGCCGCAGTCCACCAGATACAGCACCGGCAGGCGCAGCCGCCAGGCGATCTCCTGCGCGCGTCGGTGCTTCTTGACCGTCTCGTGGAAGAACGAGCCGCCCTTCACCGTGGCGTCGTTGGCGATGAACATGCACGGCTGCCCGGCGACGATGCCGATGCCGGTGATCACGCCGGCCGCCGGCACCTCGTTGCCGTACTGGCCCCAGGCCGCCAGCGGCGACAGTTCGAGGAAGGCGGTGGCGTCGTCGACGGCGAGGTCGATGCGCTCGCGCGCCAGCAGCTTGCCGCGCTCGCGGTGGCGCCGGATGTGGGCGTCGCGGCCGCCGCTGGCGACGTGCGCCAGGCGTTCGCCGAGCTGGTCGAGCTGGCGCCGCCAGTGCGCGGCGGTGGCCGCGTCGCTGCCCGTGAAGCGGCTCGTGATCAATGCCATCAGCGAGGCTCCGCACCGCAGCGGTCACGGTTGCCGCAGTCGTGTCGCTCAGGCCGGGTGTGGTGCTTCAACTCGCCTCCGCTCGCAGTTCGCCCGCGCATCCGAACCGGCGCGCGCAACACCGGTGGGCTCGGGCCGATTGTGCCACCAAACAAACAGCCGTTAGTCTGCCGTCCTGCAAGCCGCCATCCCCGGTGTGTGCGCCGATGCCGACGGCTACGGTCCCTCGGTACGGCCGCAACCCGCCAGCGGCCACATCGCCAGCGCGGTCAGCGCGGCCGTCATCACGAAGGCCAGACGGAAGCCGCCATCGGCTGCCAGCACCAAGCTGAACAACGCCGGCGCGAGCACGTACGCGCCCAGCAGCACCAGCGTCGCACCGGCCATGGCCTCGTTGAGCGCGCCGCGCGGCGCCATGCGGGCCACCTCGGCGAACTGAATCCCGTTCCAGCTGGCCACCGTCAGGCCGGCAAGAACCGCCAGCGCCGCCACCGCCCAGCCCGGCCAGTCCGGCGTGCAGAACGCGAACGCCAGCGTGGTCAGCGCCGAGCACCCGGCGATCCAGCGCAGCACACGCACGCCATCGCCGAGGCGGTCCGACACGAAGCCGGCGAGAGGGCGCCCGAGCGCGCTCGTCAGCTGCATCAGCGCGAACAACACCCCTGCCGCTTCGAGCGACCAGCCCAGCTGCGACACGAGGTAGGTGACCAGAAATGCGAACCAGGCGCTCTGCCCGGCGCCGAGACAGCCGCCGGCAATTCCCATGCGGCGCATACCAGGCATCATGACCAGCGTGGCCAGTGGACGGCGCAGGTTGTCGAACGAACCAAACACGCGCCAGTGCAGCCGCAGCGAGCGTTCGCGCGCGGCGTCGACGCGGCGCCGCAACGGCTGCACTGCGAACAGCATGAGCGCGCCCGCCGCAGCCGACAGCACGAAGGCC
>DAORHX010000416.1:0-3618 GCA_035438245.1 Rubrivivax sp. | reverse complement strand
GGGCGTGTCGGTGCCGGTTCCCATCACCGGCCGCCGCGCCGACCTCGTGCCCTGCCCGCGCTGCGCCAGCCCGCGCACCGAACGCTTGTCGGCGTTCGGCTCCACCGCGTGCAAGGCACTGTGGCGCTGCCTGGCCTGCCGCGAGCCCTTTGAGCAGTTCAAAGCCATATGACCACGCCGCTGTTCCACGACCTGCGCGTGCGCCGCATCGAGCAGGACACCGCCGAAGCCTCGATCGTCAGCTTCGACGTACCGCCCGAGCTGCGCGAGGTCTTCGGCTTCACGCAGGGCCAGTACCTGACGCTGCGCACCACCATCGACGGCCAGGACCTGCGCCGCAGCTACAGCATCTGCGCCGGCGTCGACGACGGCGAGCTGCGCGTCGGCGTGCGCAGGGTCAAGGGGGGCGTGTTCTCGCACTGGATCAACGAGCAGCTCAAGCCCGGCGACCTGATCAGCGTGATGGCGCCGCAGGGCCGCTTCTTCGTGCCGATCGAGCCCGCTGCGCGGCGCCACCATGTCGGCATCGCCGGCGGCAGCGGCATCACGCCGATCCTGTCGATCATGAAGACCGTGCTCGGCCGCGAGCCGGGCAGCCGCTTCACGCTGATCTACGGCAACCGCGTGCTGCGCTCGACCATGTTCAAGGAAGAGCTCGAGGACCTGAAGAACCGGTACATGACGCGGCTCACGCTGCACCACGTGTTCAGCGACGAACCGACCGATGCGCCGCTGAACATGGGGCTGATGGACCGCGACAAGATCGCCGACTTCCTGGGCAGCGTGCTGCCGGCGCGCAGCATCGACCAGGTCTACGTCTGCGGCCCGTTCCAGATGAACGACGAGGCCGAAGCCGCGCTGCTGGTCGCCGGTGTCAGCGAGGACCGCATCCACATCGAACGCTTCGGCGTCGCCACGCCGGCCGGCCAGCCGGTCGGCGCAATCGTGCACGAGGCGCAGCCGGGGGACGCCGAGCAGGCGCGTGTCACCATCATCCGCGACGGCATGCGCCGCGAGGTCGAGTTCCGCAAGGACCAGCCGAGCATTCTCGATGCCGCCTCGGCGGCCGGGCTGGAAGTGCCGTTCTCGTGCACCAGCGGCGTCTGCGGCACCTGCCGCGCCAAGCTCCTCGAAGGCGAGGTGCGCATGGAGCGCAACTTCGCGCTCGACAAGGCCGAGGTCGCCGGTGGCTTCGTGCTCGCCTGCCAGGCGCACCCGCTGACCGAGCGCGTGGTGCTGTCCTTCGACGAGCGCTGACAGGCCCGCGATGGCCCGAGGACGCGCCCGCGGCTACGACGAGCAGCGCGACGCCATCGTCGCGCGCGCGGCCGAGCTGTTCGCGCGCCACGGCTTCCACGCCACGTCGATGAGCCAGCTGGCCGAAGCGACGGGTCTGTCGAAGCCGACGCTGTACCACTACTACCGCGACAAGGACGCGATGCTGGTGCAGATCGCCGAAGGCCATGTCAGCCGGCTGGCCGCGCTGGTCGATGCGGTCGACGCGCTGCGCCTGCCGCCCGAGGCGCGGCTGCGCGAGCTGATCCGCCGCATCCTCGCCGAATACGCCGATGCGCAGCACGCGCATCGTGTGCTCACCGAGGACGTCAAGTTCCTGCCGCCGGCCGACCGTGCGCGCATCCTCGACCGCGAGCGCCACGTCGTCGCGCGCTTCGCCGATGCGGTGGCCGCGCTGCGCCCCGAGCTGCGCGACGCCGCGCTGGACAAGCCGCTGACGATGCTGCTGTTCGGCATGATCAACTGGCTGTTCACCTGGATGAAGCCCGATCGTGCGCTGGACCACGAGGCGCTGGCGCCGCTGGTCACCGAACTGTTCCTCGGCGGACTGCCGGCGGTGCGCGTGCCGCAGCCGGCGGCACTGGCCGATTGATGCTCGAGGGCGCGGCGCGCCGTCAGCGGCGCGGCTGCGCGGCGCCGCTGCGCGCCGTGTGCTCCGCGATCGCCTTCTCGAGATCCTTCATCTCGTCGCAGGGCAGCAGGCAGATCGACTTCAGCTGCGCCAGGTGGAAGCGCGCGCCGTCGACGTTGCCGACCATCAGGTAGGCCTCGCCGATGTACTCATGCGCGCCGCGATGCTGCGGGTCCAACTCCAGCGCACGTCGGTAGTGCTCGAATGCCTTGTCCATGCGCCGCAGGCGCCGATGGGTGAAGCCCAGCTCGTTGTGCAGGTCGGCGGAGTCGGGAAAGCGGCGCAACGCGGACGCGAAGCGCTGCATGCCGGCGAAGCGCCGATCGCCGTCGCTCGTTCGCTGGCGTTGGCATGCCGGTGCGTGGGGCCGCGCGTGTCAGTCGAGCCGCGGCGCCTGCGCAATCTGCTCGTTCAGCCAGGCGACGAAGGCCTGCACGTGCGGCCTGCGGCCGACCTGGCGGCTCAGCACCAGCACGTGGCGGTAGCCGCCCGGCATGCGCAGCTGCGGGAATGGCATCACCAGGTCGCCGCTGGCCAGCACGTCCTGCAGGAACGGCGAGCGCACCAGCGCCACGCCCTGGCCGCGCACGGCGGCCTGCACGGCCTGATCGACGAAGCTGAACACCAGCCGCCCGGCCGCCGGCCGGACGCTGCCGGCGCCGGCGAAGTCGAACCAGGTGGCCCAGTTCAGCCGCTGCGCCCCGGGCACGGCGTCGTCCAGGTCGAGCAGCGGCCATTGCACCAGTTCGGCCGGCTTGCGCAGTCGCCGGCCCTGCAGCAGCCGCGGGCTGATCGCCGGCGCCAGTTCGTCGTCGATCAGCAGCGTTGCATTGGCCGGCAGCTTGTGGCGCGGGATCCAGCGGATGGCGATGTCCACGTCCTCGGCGTCGAGGTCGACGACGCGATCCGAGGCGTCCAGCCGGATCTCGATGCCCGGATGATCGCGCTGGAACAGCGCCAGCCGCGGCACCAGCCACAGCGATGCGAAAGACGCATAGGTGCTGAGCGTCACCCGCTGCAACTCGCCGACGCCGCGGATGGCGTCGACGCTGCGGTCCACCGCCTGCAGCGCCTGCAGCACCGCCTGCTGCAGCTGCGCGCCGGCGGGCGTCAGCAGCAGCGCGCGTGTCTTGCGCACGAACAGCGCCTTGCCGACCTGTTGCTCCAGAGCGGCGATCTGCCGGCTGATCGACGACTGCGTCAGGTTCAGCTCGGCCGCCGCGGTGGTGAACGACAGGTGTCGCGCGGCAGCGTCGAAGCCGCGCAGCGCAGCCAGGCCGATCGGCCGACGCTTCGGCAACGCGGGGGGGACGGGTGCGGTCATGCGTCGACCATACATGCACAGCACGCATTCATCAACTGCGAACTTTTCGTTTGTCGGGCGCGGGCACCGGGCGTCGAATAGCGCTTCGGCCGCGCCCACGGGGGTGCGGGAGGAGCGCAACATGAGAGCGACGACACACGGCCCGAGGACCATCGAGCTGGGCCACGAGCAACTGCTGAGCATCGACGGACGCGGCCAGCGCGTGCGGGTGCTGTGCGGCGCTGCCTGGCTGACGCAGGAAGGCGAGGCCGGCGACGCGGTGCTGAGCCCGGGCGCCGAAGTCGTGCTGCACGGTGGGCGCGTGCTGATCCAGGCGCTGGGCGCGACCCGCGTACAGGTGGTCGGCGGCGCGGCACCGGGGGCGGCC
>DAORHX010000415.1:0-3623 GCA_035438245.1 Rubrivivax sp. | reverse complement strand
TGAACGTCGGCTGCATCCCGAGCAAGGCGCTGCTGCACGTGGCCGCGGTGATGGATGAGGTCAAGCACTTCGCCGACCTCGGCGTCGAGTTCGCCCCGCCGAAGGTCGACGCGGCCAGGCTGCTCGGCCACAAGAACAAGGTCGTCGGCAAGCTGACCGGCGGCCTGGCCGCGATGGCGAAGATGCGCAAGGTGACGGTCGTGCGCGGCTACGGCAGCTTCGTCGACCCGCACCACGTGCAGGTCGAGGAAACGACCGGCAGCAGCCAGGACAAGACCGGCAAGACGCAGACCATCCGCTTCAAGCAGTGCATCATCGCCGCCGGCTCGCAGGCGGTGCGGCTGCCGTTCCTGCCGGACGACCCGCGCATCGTCGACTCCACCGGCGCGCTGGAGCTTCGCCAGGTGCCGAAGAAGATGCTGATCGTCGGCGGCGGCATCATCGGCCTGGAGATGGGCACCGTGTACTCGACGCTCGGCGCGCGGCTCGACGTGGTCGAGATGATGGACGCGCTGATGCTCGGCGCCGACCGCGATCTGGTCAAGGTGTGGCAGAAGATGAACGCGCCGCGCTTCGACCAGATCATGCTGAAGACCAAGACCGTCGGTGCCGAGGCCACGGCCGAGGGCATCAGGGTCAAGTTCGAAGGCACCGACGGCAAGACCAGCGAAGGCCTGTACGACCTGGTGCTGCAGGCGGTGGGGCGCAGCCCCAACGGCCGGAAGATCGGCGCCGACAAGGCCGGTGTCGCGGTCAGCGACCGCGGCTTCATCCCGGTGGACGTGCAGATGCGCACCAACGTTGCGCACATCTTCGCCATCGGCGACATCGTCGGCCAGCCGATGCTGGCGCACAAGGCGGTGCACGAGGCGCATGTCGCGGCCGAGGTCGCGGCCGGCCAGAAGGCGGCCTTCGACGCGCGCGTGATCCCCAGCGTGGCCTACACCGACCCGGAAGTGGCTTGGGTCGGGCTCACCGAAGACGAGGCGAAGGCCCAGGGCGTGAAGGTCAAGAAGGGCCTGTTCCCGTGGACCGCGTCGGGCCGCGCCATCGCCAACGGCCGCGACGAAGGCTTCACCAAGCTGCTGTTCGACGCCGAGACGCATCGCATCCTCGGCGGCGGCATCGTCGGCACGCATGCCGGCGACATGATCGGCGAGGTGGCGCTGGCCATCGAGATGGGCGCCGACGAGGTCGACATCGGCAAGACCATCCACCCGCATCCGACGCTGGGCGAGAGCATCGGCATGGCAGCCGAGGTGGCGCACGGCAGCTGCACCGACCTGCCGCCGCAGAAGAAGTAGCCCCGTGCGACGTGCCCTGCGGCGTGCCTTGTGGCGCGCCGCAGGCGCCTTCAGCCGATGTCGGCGACGTGCAGCGTGAAGCGGCCGCTGCCGCGGTCGGCGAAGTAGCGCTGCAGCGTCTCGCGCACGGTGCGAAAGGCGAGCTGGTCCCAGGGGATCTCGTGCTCGTGGAACAGCTGCGCCTCGATCGTCTCGGGGCCGGGGTCGAAACGTGTGTCCTGCAAGCGCGCACGGTAGAAAAGGTGCACCTGACCGACGCGCACGACGTTCAGCAGCGTGAACAGCTCCTGCAGCTCGATGCGAGCGCCGGCCTCCTCGATGGTTTCGCGGATCGCCCCTTCGGCCGTCGTTTCGCCCAGCTCCATGAAGCCGGCCGGCAGCGTCCACAGCCCGTAGCGCGGCTCGATGTTGCGCCGGCACAGCAGCACCTGCTGGTCCCACACCGGCACCGTGCCGACGACGTTCAGCGGGTTCTCGTAGTGGATCTCGCCGCAGCTGCCGCACACCGCACGCTCGCGGTTGTCGTCGGCGGGCACGCGGTAATGCGTCGGCGCACCGCAGGCGCGGCAATGCTTGATGCGGCGCATGTCGAACATGCGCGGCAGTTTAGGGCCTGTCCGCGGGCCCGGGCCGCACGCGCGCGCATGGCATCATCGCTGCGGCCGCAATGCCGCGAGGAGCCTCGATGAGCGTCGTCATCACCCCGCCCGCCCAGACCGTCGTGCCGGTGGCCGAGGGCCGCTCGTTCCCGGTGCACCGCATCTACTGCGTCGGGCGCAACTATGTCGAGCACGCGGTGGAGATGGGCCACAGCGGCCGCGAGCCGCCGTTCTTCTTCCTGAAGCCGGCCGATGCGGCCCTGCCGGTGGCCGAAGGCCGGACCGGCACGATGACCTACCCGAGCCTGACGACCAGCCTGCACCACGAGGTCGAACTGGTCGTGGCCATCGGCCGCGGCGGGCGCGACATCGCCGTGGCCGATGCGGCGCAGCACGTGTGGGGCTACGCGATCGGCCTGGACATGACGCGCCGCGACCTGCAGAGCGACCTGAAGAAGCAGGGGCGGCCATGGTGCATCGCCAAGGCGTTCGAGCAGTCGGCGCCGATCGGGCCGATTCATCCGCTCGCGCGCACCGGGCGGCTGACCAAGGGGGCGATCACGCTGCACGTCAACGGCCAGCCGCGCCAGCAGGGCGATCTGTCGCAGCTGATCTGGAGCGTCGAAGAGATCATCGCGCAGCTCAGCACCGCCTGGCTGCTGCAGCCCGGCGACCTGATCTACACCGGCACGCCGGCCGGCGTCGGTGCGGTGAACCGAGGCGACCTGATGGAAGCGCGCATCGACGGCCTGGGCTTGCTGCGCGTCGCCGTCGCTTGAAGGGGCTGACCATGGAGCTGTACAACTACTTCCGCTCGTCGGCCTCGTACCGCGTGCGCATCGCGCTCGCGCTGAAGGGGCTGGACTACGACTACAAGGCCGTGCACCTGGTCAAGGGCGAACAGATGGCCGAGTCCTATGCCGCGGTCTCGGCGTCGCGGCTGGTGCCGCTGCTGCGCGACGGCGATCGTGTCGTCACGCAGTCGATGGCGATCATCGAATACCTCGACGAAACCCATCCGCTGCCGGCGCTGCTGCCGGCCGACGCGGTCGGACGTGCGCGCGTGCGCGCGCTGGCGCAGGACATCGCCTGCGAGATCCATCCGCTGAACAACCTGCGTGTGCTGCGCTATCTGGTGAGCACGCTGAAGGTGACGCAGGAGGACAAGGACCGCTGGTACCGCCATTGGGTGGAGACCGGGCTCGAGGCGGTCGAGCGCCAGCTCGCCGCGCAGCCGGCGCGCTTTTGCCACGGCGATGCGCCGACGCTGGCCGACTGCGTGCTGGTGCCGCAGGTCTTCAATGCGCAGCGCTTCAACTGCCGCACCGACCACGTGCCGCAGGTGATGCGCGTGTTCGAAGCCTGCATGCGGCTGGACGCGTTCGAGAAGACGCGGCCCGAAGCCTGCCCGGATGCCTTCTGAAGCCGCGGACGGCCTGCTGAGGCCGCAGTGGGACGCGCCGCCGCAGGTCGGTGCGCTGATGAGCACGCGCCAGGGGGGTGTCAGCCGGCCACCGTGGGACAGCCTGAATCTCGGCCTGGCCGTCGCTGACGACCCGGCCGCCGTGGCCGAGAACCGCCGCCGTTTCGTCGCGCACATCGGCGTGCAGCCGCTGTGGTTGCGGCAGGCGCATGGCGTGCGCGTCGTGCGCGCCAGTCGCGCGCTGACCGAAGGCGACGCGCCGGCGGCCGATGCCGCGTGGACCGTCGAGCCGGGTGT
>DAORHX010000414.1:0-3633 GCA_035438245.1 Rubrivivax sp. | reverse complement strand
CCGACAAGACGGTGGACGCGCTGATGAAGCTCGACCTGCCGGCCGGCGTGGACGTGGAGATCAAGCTGCAGTAGTCGGCAGCTGTTATACTTACCGGCTTTCCCTGTGTCGGCCCTGCTGCCGCAGGGAGGCCAATCAGCCCGGCCAATCGATGTCGGGTTCGTCAACAAGGCTCCGCACGCCACGCGTGCATGGGGCTGGAGAAAAACCATGAGTCTGAGCCATCGTCTCGGATTGCTGGGCCGCAAGGTGGGCATGATGCGCATCTTCACGGACGACGGCGACGCCGTTCCCGTGACCGTGCTCGACGTGTCGAACAACCGAGTCACCCAGGTCAAGACCGAAGCCGCTGACGGCTACAGCGCCATCCAGGTGGCGTTCGGGTCGCGCAAGGCGTCCCGCGTCACCAAGCCTGAGGCCGGCCACCTGGCCAAGGCGGGCGTGATGGCCGGCGAGGTGCTGCGCGAGTTCCGCGTCACCCCCGAAGTCGCTGCCGAATACCAGCCTGGCGCCACCGTCCCGGTGGGCCTGTTCGCCGTCGGCCAGGCGGTCGATGTGCAAGGCACATCGATCGGCAAGGGCTTTACCGGCACGATCAAGCGCCACAACTTCGGCTCGCAGCGCGCGTCGCACGGCAACAGCCGTTCGCACAACGTGCCGGGCTCGATCTCGATGGCGCAGGACCCGGGCCGTGTGTTCCCGGGCAAGAAGATGTCGGGCCACAAGGGCGACGTCACCGTGACCACGCAGAACCTCGATGTCGTGCGCATCGACGAGGCGCGCTCGCTGCTGCTGGTGCGCGGCGCGGTGCCGGGGGCGAAGAACGGCCATGTGGTCGTGCGCCCGGCGATCAAGGCCAAGGCCGGCAAGGGAGCGAACTGATGCAACTCGAGCTCCTCAACGATCAAGGGCAGTCCACCGCCAAGGTGGACGCGCCGGACACGGTGTTCGCGCGCGACTACAACGAAGCGCTGGTGCATCAGGTGGTGGTGGCCTACCAGGCCAATGCCCGCCAGGGCGCGCGTGCGCAGCTGACCCGCGCCGAAGTCAAGCACTCGACGAAGAAGCCGTTCCGCCAGAAGGGCACCGGCCGCGCGCGGGCCGGCATGACCTCGTCGCCGATCTGGCGCGGAGGTGGCCGCACCTTCCCGAACAAGCCGGACGAGAACTTCACGCACAAGGTCAACAAGAAGATGTACCGCGCCGGCATGGCTTCGATCCTGTCGCAGCTGGCGCGCGACGGCCGCCTGGCGGTGGTCGACGGCATCGCCGTCGAGGCGCCGAAGACCAAGCTGCTGGCGCAGAAGTTCAAGGCCATGGGCCTGGACTCGGTGATGGTCATCGCCGACACGGTCGACGAGAACCTGGCGCTGGCCTCGCGCAACCTGGCCAACGTGCTGGTGGTCGAGCCGCGCTACGCCGATCCGCTGTCGCTCGTGTTCTACAAGAAGGTGCTGGTCACCAAGGGCGCGATCGAGCAGCTGAAGGAGATGTTCGCATGAGCACGGCCAAGAATCCGAAGAAGCCCGACGAAGGTCGGCTGGCGCAGGTCCTCGTCGCGCCGATCATTTCCGAGAAGGCGACGCGCATTGCCGAGAAGCAGAACCAGGTGCTGTTCAAGGTGCTGCGCAGCGCGAGCAAGCCCGAGATCAAGGCCGCCGTCGAACTGATGTTCAAGGTGGAAGTGGCCTCGGTGCAAACCATCAACCAGATGGGCAAGACGAAGCGTTCGGGCCGCACGATCGGCCGGCGCGATCACGTCAAGAAGGCCTATGTGTGTCTGAAGCCGGGCCAGGAGCTCAACTTCTCCGGGGAGGCCGCGTAATGGCCGTCGTCAAACTCAAACCCACCTCGCCGGGCCGCCGTGCCGTGGTCAAGGTGGTGCACAAGCATCTGCACAAGGGCAAGCCGGAAGCGTCGTTGCTCGAGCCGCAGTTTCAGCACGCCGGCCGCAACAACAACGGCCACATCACCGTGCGGCACAAGGGCGGTGGTCACAAGCACCACTACCGCGTGGTCGACTTCGTGCGCAACAAGGACGGCGTTCCGGCCAAGGTCGAACGCATCGAGTACGACCCGAACCGCAGCGCACACATCGCGCTGCTGTGCTACGCCGACGGTGAGCGCCGCTACATCATCGCGCCGCGCGGGCTGGACGTGGGTGCGACCGTCCTCAGCGGCTCCGAGGCGCCGATCAAGGCCGGCAACACGCTGCCGATCCGCAACATCCCGGTGGGCTCCACCGTGCACTGCGTCGAGATGCTGCCCGGCAAGGGCGCGCAGATTGCGCGTTCGGCCGGCACCTCGGTGACGCTGATGGCGCGCGAGGGCATCTATGCACAGCTGCGGCTGCGCTCGGGCGAGGTGCGCAAGATCCACATCGACTGCCGCGCCACGATCGGCGAGGTCGGCAACGAAGAGCACAACCTGCGCCAGTACGGCAAGGCCGGCGCGCGCCGCTGGCAGGGCATCCGCCCGACGGTGCGCGGCGTGGCGATGAACCCGGTCGACCACCCGCACGGCGGCGGCGAAGGCCGCACCGGCGAGGGCCAGGTGCCGGTGTCGCCGTGGAACACGCTGACCAAGGGCTACCGCACGCGCAGCAACAAGCGCACGCAGACGATGATCGTCTCGCGTCGCAAGAAGTAAGGGCTTCAGCAAATGACACGCTCATTGAAGAAGGGTCCGTTCGTGGACCACCACCTGATGGCCAAGGTCGACAAGGCCGTGGCCATCAAGGACAAGAAGCCGCTGAAGACCTGGTCGCGCCGTTCGACGATCCTGCCCGAATTCATCGGCCTGACGATCGCCGTGCACAACGGCAAGCAGCATGTACCGCTGTACGTGACCGACCAGATGGTCGGCCACAAGCTCGGCGAGTTCGCGGCGACGCGTACCTTCAAGGGTCACCCGGCCGACAAGAAGGCCAAGAAGTAGGGGATGACGACGATGGAAACCAAAGCAAGCGTGCGCGGTGTGCGTCTGTCGGCCGACAAGGGCCGGCTGGTGGCGGACATGGTGCGCGGCAAGAAGGTGGACCAGGCGCTGAACATCCTGAGCTTCACGCCGAAGAAGGCGGCCGGCATCATCCGCAAGGCGCTGGCCTCGGCCATCGCCAACGCCGAACACAACGACGGTGCCGACATCGACGAGTTGAAGGTCAAGGCCATCCACGTCGAGCAAGGCGCGACGCTGTCGCGCTCGTCGGCGCGCGCCAAGGGCCGCGGCAACCGCATCAGCAAGCCCACCTGCCACATCTACGTGACGGTCGGCAACTAAGGCAAGGGCAGACAAAGACCATGGGACAGAAGATCCACCCGACCGGCTTCCGCCTGCCCGTCACGCGCGCCTGGGCCTCGCGCTGGTTCGCCACCAAGCGCAACTTCAGCGACATGCTCGCCGAAGACCTGCACGTGCGCGAGTTCCTGAAGGCGCGGCTGAAGAGCGCGGCGGTGTCGCGCATCCTGATCGAGCGTCCGGCGAAGAACGCGCGCATCACCATCTACTCGGCGCGGCCGGGCGTGGTCATCGGCAAGAAGGGCGAGGACATCGAGAACCTGAAGTCCGAACTCGCCAAGCGCCTGGGCGTGCCGGTGGCGGTGAACATCGAGGAGGTGCGCAAGCCCGAGATCG
>DAORHX010000413.1:0-3668 GCA_035438245.1 Rubrivivax sp. | reverse complement strand
TCAAGGCGCTGGTACAGCGCACCGCCGAACACTTCGGCCAGGACCCGAAACGCGCGCTGGACCGCCTGCCCGAACGTTCGGCCGAAGCCTTCGAGCGCCGCATGGTGCAGCGCGAGCTGGAACTGGCCGGCCGCGCCGGGGAGGGCGCCTGGGGCCACATGATGGAAAGCGCGCTGACGCGGCCGATCGACGCCGCTGCCGAACCCGCACCGGCTGCCGCTGACCGCTTGCGCGTGGACAGCGAAACGCGCTGGGGGTAGGCAAGCCCTCGCGCCGCGAGGGCGAGCGGCTACTTTCCCTTGACGCCGAGCAGCTCGACCTCGAACACCAGCGTCGCGTTCGGCGGGATCACGTTGCCCGCGCCACGCTCGCCGTAGGCAATGGCCGGCGGACAGGTCAGCTTGGCCTTGCCGCCGACCTTCATGCGCTGCACGCCTTCGGTCCAGCACTTGATCACGCGGTCGAGCGGGAACTCGATCGGCTCGCCGCGCTTGAACGAGCTGTCGAACTCGCGCCCGTCGGGGAAGGTGCCGCGGTAGTGCACCTTGACCGTGTCGGTCGCGCCGGGGCTGGCGCCGCCGCCGTCCTGCAGCGAGCGGTACACCAGCCCGCTGGGCGTGACCACCGCGCCGGATTCCTTGGCGGCCGCGGCGGCCACGTCGGTCTGGGACTGTGCGCTGGTGACGATCAACGCCAGCAGGGCGGGGGCGAGAAATCTGAATGGCATCGGGCGGTTCCGTCGTGGGCAGCGGGGATTGTCGCTGCTAGAACGCCAGCGACAGGCCGAGCAGGCCTTCGACCTGCGTCAGCCCGTCGCCCTTGATCGACACCACGCAGCCGCCCGAGCAGAACAAGGCGCTGTTGCTGTTGATCAGCGTGAAGTAGCCGCGCAGCTCGGCCTTCAGCGACAGCGCGCCGCTGATCGGCCATTCGTAGCCGAGGGCCAGGTTCAGCGACGGCCGCACTTCGGAGGACAGGCCGTTGAAGCTCGGCGACATCCAGGTCGCGCCGATGCCGCCGGCCACGTAAGCGCCGCGGCCGATCGCCCCTTCGAAGTAGTTGGTGCCGCCGAAATGCACGTAGGTCAAGGTCATCGGCAGCTGCGGCGTGGTGCTGCTGGCCTCGAGATCGGTCGACTGGTAGGACACGAACACCTGCCCCTGGCGCATCGCATCGACGGCGAAGTTGAAGGCCAGCGCGCCGCTGGCGCTGCCCTTCAGGTCGATCGAGGCATAGGGGCTGGTGTCCTGCTCGAAGCCGCCGCCGGCGCGGTAGCCGCCATAGACGGCCAGCGACGACTGGGCCTGCGCCGACCCGGCGGCCAGCGCCAGCAGCGCCGGCGCGACGAACGTATGGATGTTCATGCGTCGATGCTAAGCCAGGCATCGCGGCGGCCTGCGCCAGTCTGTGGCATCGACCACGAAAGGGCCTGCCGATGAATGCCGCCGATGGCCTGCGGCAACGCGCGGCGTCGTGCGCCAGCCGGCCCTGGCGCCGACACTTGCAATCGGCGCGCGCCGGCGTAGATTCGCGCAGTTGCACACGCGCGAGATTCGCCGCCGGGGCCATGGCGGTCTGGCCCGGCCCTTCCAGCGCAACGGCCGCCGATGCACCACGCAGACCGTGGTTCGAGGAGAGGGTCCATGCCTGCCTACATCACATTGGCGAACTTCACCGACCAGGGGGCGCGCACCATCAAGGATTCGCCGGCGCGCTTCGAGGCCTTCAAGGCGGTGGCCGAGGCTGCCGGCGTCAGCATCAAGAGCGTGCACTGGACCACGGGGGCCTTCGACATCGTGCTCGTCAGCGAAGGCCCCGAGGAAGCGATGATGGCGGTGACGCTGAAGACCGCGATGCTGGGCAACATCCGCACGCAGACGCTGCGCGGCTTCAGCTTGGCGGAGATGAAGAAGGTGGTCGCCGGGCTGGGCTGACGCCGGCAGGGGCGCGGCAGCCCCGATGCCTGCCGCCGCCGCCTTGGCACCGCACGCTGCGCCTTCTTGCTCCGGTCCGAGGACACGACGAGCCCGCAGGAGTAAGCTGCCGAACGAGGCTCTGGCATCTGGCGGGCCTACCCCGACGAGCCCGACCCAGGCCAAGTGCCTCGGGAAGGAGCGCGTCATGTTCAAGCACCTGTTGATTCCCTCGGACGGTTCCGCGACGGCCGAACGGGCCGTGGTCGAGGCCCTGCAGCTGGCCAAGGAAGGTGGAGCACGGTTGACGGCGCTGCATGTGGTCCAGCCGTTTCACGTCTTTTCCTACGAGGTCGGCATGCTCGAAGACACGCGTGCCAGCTATGACCGGCATGCGCGTGAGCGAGGCCAGTTCGTGCTGGAGAGCATTCGCCGGGCGGGCCGGGAGATGGACGTCGCCGTCGACACCGTCCTGCTCGTCGCAGAGCACCCCTACGAGAAGATCATCGACACGGCCACAGAGCGGGGCTGCGACCTGATCGTCATGGCGTCGCACGGCCGGCGTGGCCTGCAGGCCATGCTGCTGGGCAGCGAGACCCAGAAGGTCCTGACCCACTCGACGATCCCGGTGCTGGTGTTCAGATAGCCGCCGGCGCCGCGGGCGGCAAGCTCTGCGGCGGGTGAGCCGACGCCGGCAGAACGGGCTACTTGGTCCAGCCGTCCTTCAGCGCGGTGATGCGGTTGAACACCGGCGCGCCGGCCGCGTGGTCGTTGCGGTCGGCGACGAAATAGCCGTGGCGCTCGAACTGGAAACGCTCGTCGGCAGTCACGCCGGCGAGCGAGGGTTCGAGCCACGCCGTCACCACGCGTCGGCTGTCGGGGTTCAGGCAATCCTTGAAGTCGCGGCCCGCAGCGTCGGGCTGCGCCTCGGTGAAGAGGCGGTCGTACAGCCGCACTTCGGCGCGCAGCGCGTCGTGCGCCGCCACCCAGGTGAGCACACCCTTGGTCTTGACCGCGTCGGCACCCGGCGTGCCGCTGCGTGTGTCGGGGATCAGTTCGGCCTGCACCTCGCGCACGCTGCCGTCGGCCGCGCGGCTGAAGCCGGTGCAGCGGATCACGTAGCCGTACTTCAGGCGCACGACGCTGCCGTCGACGGCCTTGCCGGCGGCGTCCTGGCGCGGCGGGCTCAGCCGGTGGTAGCCCTTCGGCGGCTCGGCCTGGAAGTCCTCGCGCTCGATCCAGACCTCGGGGCCGAGCGTGAACTGGCGCGCCCCGCGTTCGGCATGCCCCGGAAACTGCGGCGCCGTGCAGGGCAGGGTCTGGCCCTTGCCGATGACGGCGTCCCAGTTGCTCAGCACCAGCTTCAGCGGGTCGAGCACGGCCATCGCGCGCGGCGCCTTCGCATCCAGGTCGTCGCGCAGCGCGATGTCCAGCGCGCTGTAGTCGATCCAGCCGCCGGCCTTGCTGACGCCGCTGCGCTCGGCCAGCAGGCGCAGGCTCTCGGGCGTGTAGCCGCGCCGGCGCATGCCCACCAGCGTCGGCATGCGCGGGTCGTCCCAGCCTTCGACGATGCCTTCCTCGACCATCTGCCGCAGCTTGCGCTTGCTGGTGACGATGTAGGTCAGGTTCAGCCGCGCGAACTCGTACTGCTTCGGCAGCGGCTGCGCCAGCAGGCCGAGTTCGGCCAGCCTTTCCAGCACCCAGTCGTAGAACGGCCGCTGGTCCTCGAACTCCAGCGTGCAGATGCTGTGCGTG